>CALXUX010000118.1 GCA_944391785.1 uncultured Clostridia bacterium | reverse complement strand
TAACCATATTAAAAAATGGATATATAGACTTAGTATTTGAAAACACATTTTATAAAGATGGTAAATTTATGTTTTTTGACCAAGAGTGGTATAAAGACGGAATTCCAATAGAATACTTACTATATAGAGCCATAAATAATATGTATTTATATAATTTAGAATTAAATCAAATTTTAAATGAAACAGAAATATTTAAAAGATATAATATAGAAAAATATATAGACTTATTTAAAAAAATAGAAGAATTTATTCAAAAAGACATAATAGACGAAAATATGAAAGCTATAAATAAATTGTCACTAGAAAAACTATATGATATAAATTGTGCA
The DNA here is from genome assembly GCA_944391785.1 of uncultured Clostridia bacterium. GTDB lineage: Bacteria > Bacillota > Clostridia > TANB77 > CAG-508 > CAG-269. Next base: position 12,852 of record CALXUX010000118.1, on the reverse strand, counting down.
AGCCTTTTAGTAAAACAAATAGAAAACTATAAACAAAATGATGCAAAACAAACAAAATATATTACAGAAATAGAAACTGACAATAAAAATAAGCAAGCATATATAAATGTTTTAGAAGACCAAATAAAAGACATAAATCAAAAATTGCAAGAAGCAAATATTGCCCAAGAAAAGCCGGAAAAAAAGAGAGGTTTATTTTTTAGAAAATAATCTTAAAAAGTGTAAAAGTAAAATGGTAAAAAAATTAAGAAAAATTTTTAAAAAAAGATAGGAGAGAAGAAAATGTTAAATAAATTATTACCAGAAAACTCAAAAAGAAGAATATTTGCAAAAAAGATATATAATAAATATTTTGCAAAATATAGTGAAGAAGAAAGAATATACAAAAAATGGATAGAAAAAAATGAGCCAGACAAAAATGAATTAGAAAGGCAAAGAAATGAAAAATTTAAATTAAATCCAAAAATAAGTATAGTAGTACCTGTTTATAATACACCAGAAGATTTTTTTCAAGAATTAGTAGAAAGTTTGCAAAACCAAACATATCCAAATTGGGAACTATGTTTAGCTGACGGCTCACCAGAAAGCTTAAAATTTATGCAAGAATATCCAAAAAAAGATGAAAGAATAAAATATAAAATAATTGGTGAAAACAAAGGAATATCAGGTAATACAAATGAAGCTTTATCACTTGCAACAGGTGATTATATTGGGCTTTTAGACCATGACGATTTATTACCAGCATTTTCCCTATATGAAGTAGTAAAAGTAATAAATGAAAATCCAGAAGTAGAATTTATTTATACAGACGAAGATAAACTCGAAACAGCAAAAGGTCCAAGATATGGAGTATTTTTCAAACCAGATTTTTCACCATATACTTTAAATAGTGCAAACTATATATGTCATTTTAGTATATTCAAAAAAGAATTAATGGATAAATTGCAAGGATTTAGAAGTAAATATGATGGAAGTCAAGATTTTGATATAGTTGCAAGGGCATCAGAAGAAACAAAAAATATAGTTCATATACCAAAAGTTTTGTATCATTGGAGAGCACATAAAAATTCAACAGCAAGTAATTCAGATTCAAAACCATATGCTTTTGAAGTTGGAAAACAAGTAATAAAAGATCATATAAAAAGAAGTTTAGATACAGATGTGGAAGTAACAGATGGATTAACTGCTGGAAGTTATGAAGTAAAATATGAAGTTAAAGGAATGCCAAAGGTAAGTATTATATTAGATGCAATAGGCTTAGAAAATAGCCAAATAGAAGACCTACTTAAAAAATTAAGAGTATCTTCATATAAAAATTATGAAATAATATTACTAACAAACAAAAATGAAAGTGAGCTAAAAAATATAAGTTCTATAGATAATATTAAAGTAGCATTTGAAAGTGAATCTAATTTTAAAGCATACAATAATTTGAAAGATAAAATTGATGGAGAATATTTTATTATATTTGATAAAAATTTAAAAAATATTGTAGTAAAAGATTATATTCAAGATTTAGTTGGTATATGCCAAGATAAAACTGTAGGTATTGTTGGAACAAAATTGTATAATTCTAAAAATTTAGTAGAACATTCAGGTATAGTTATAGGTATGAATGGAGTAGGAGATTTTGTTTATAAAGGTGTTCCAAAAGATATAGGCACATATATGCAAAGATTACTAATAATTCATAATGTAAGTGCAGTACTTTTGAAATATTCAATGATTGATAAAAAGATTTGGGAAAGCCTTGGTGGATTTTCAGAAGACACTAGTTTGAAGGGCATAGAAAATGATATTGATTATTGTTTAAAACTTTTAAATTATGGAAAACAAGTAGTTATTAATCCTATTGTGTCTTTTGAAGTTGAAGAGCTTAACTATTCTAGTTTAACCGAAAATGAAAGCAAAAGCTTTATTGAAAAATGGCAAAAAGAGTATATGCACGGAGATAGATATTTTAGCCCAAATTTAAGTAAAAATAGTACAGGCATTTCTATAAAAATCTAAAATATAGGCTAAATTTTGAATCTATAAATAGAAGATAATTTGTAACAAATAATATACAGCAAATAATTTATAAGTAAAGGATGGTTTTTTTATGAAAGATGTAGATATTATTGTACCAATATATAATGCATATGATTACACTGTAGAATGTATAAAAAGCATTTTAAATACAACAGATTTAAACAAAAATACTTTAGTTTTAATAAATGATAAAAGCCCAGATGAAAAAATATTACCTATGCTATACAATTTTAAAAATGAAAATCAAGATAAAAAAATAGTTGTAATAGAAAATGAGCAAAATATGGGTTTTGTTAAAACTGTTAATAGAGGTATGAGCTATTCTAGTAATGATGTAATTTTACTAAATAGTGATACAGAAGTAACTAAAAATTGGATAGAAAAATTGCAAGATGCAGCATATTCTAATCCTTTTGTTGCAACAGTTACACCACTTACAAACAATGGTACAATATGTTCTGTTCCAAACTTTGGGGTTGATAACGAACTTCCAAAAAATATGAATCTTGAAAGTTATGCTGAAATGATTGAAAAAATATCAAAAAGCAGGTATCCAGAACTTACTACTGGAAATGGATTTTGCTTATATATAAAAAGAAATGTAATTGATGAGCTAGGACTTTTTGATGATGTAACATTTGGAAAAGGATATGGAGAAGAAAATGACTTTTGTTATAGAGCATTAGATCATGGGTATACAAATATATTATGTGATAATACTTTTATATATCATAAGGGTACACAAAGCTTTAAAAAGGAAAATTTAACAGAAACAAGGGCTGCACTTATAGAATCACATATGAAATTACTAAGAGAAAAACACCCTATATATGTTCAAAAAACAGATAATTTTATAGCAAATAATCCACTAAGAGACATTCAGGAAAATATAGATATTAATATTAAATTATATGGAAAAAGAAGAATATTATATTTAGTAAATGAATGGGAAGAAAATATGGAGATGACAGGTGGAACTTCTTTGCATATAAAAGACTTAATAGAAAAAAATCTTGAAAGCAAAATTGCAAGTTTTGTACTCGCACCAGATAAATTTGATTTAACAAGATTTAAATTATACTTATATACAGAAGGTTGCTCAAGAGAAATTGCAAACTTTAAAACAGATATACAAAATTATGGTCAAATAAATTATACAAACCAAACATATGAAAAAATGATAAAAACAATATTTGATAGTTTTAAAATAGACATATTACATGTACATCATTTCTTATTCCAAACATTTGATGCAATATATGAAGCTAAAAAAAGAGGAATATATTCAATTATAACATTACATGATTTGTATATGAGTTGCCCATCAATTAATATGGTTTATAAAGACAAGTTTTGTGAAGTAGATAAAGATAAAGATTGCTCAAAATGTTTAAACTTGCGTTATGGAGTAAACTCTGATATACTTGCAAATTGGAGAAAAACTTGCAAAAATGTATTAGAAAAATTTGATAGAATAATAGTTCCATCTGAAAACACTAAAAAACAATATAATAAAGTATATAAAGATTTGCAAATTGAAGTAGTAGAACATGGCGTAAAATTAATAGAAACAAAAGCAAATTTAGAAAAAAGTCAAAAGGACACATTTGATATTGCATTTGTTGGAGCTATGGCTATTCATAAAGGAAGCAATATACTAAAAAGCTTAATAAAAGAATGTAATAATCCAAAAATAAAAATTCATTTATTTGGAAAATCAGAAGATGAAAGTTTGCATCAAAACCAAAGTAATTATATTTTTCATGGAAAATATAAAAGAGGAGAATTGCCACAATTATTAATAGATAATAATATAGATTTAGTTTGTATGTTTACCCCATGGCCTGAGACTTATTCATATACTTTAACAGAATGTTATATGGCAAAAATACCTGTTTTAGCATTTGACATAGGTGCAGTAGGAGATAGAATAAAGCAAGATAAATTAGGGTGGACTATAGAGTATCCGCAAGATACTAAAAGAATAATATCTAAAATAGAAGAAATAATGCAAAATAAAGAAGAATATGCTAAAATCAGAAAAGAATTTGAAAATTATAAGTTTAAAACAATCGAAGAAATGCAAAATTATTATGAAGATCTATATAAAATAGTACCTGAAAAAGAGGGCAAAGATGTAGCAGATATGTATTTATTAAAAGATTTTGCAAGACAAACTATGGAAATAGACTTTATGCAATATATGGCTTTATATGGACATGTTGTGCATAGATATGAAAAAATGAGAGCTTCTAAATTATGGAAAATCGCAAAAAAAGTAAAGGCATTTTTAAAAGGTAAATAATTAGAATGTCAAAACATTAGTAAGTAATAAAGAGTATTAATTTTTAAATATTTAGTAAGTAATAAAAGTGTATAAATTTTTAAACATTTAGTAAGTAATTAAAAAGTATAAATTTTTAGTTTATTTAAAAATTTAAATTACTTTATGATAAAAAATATTATACTTTAGTAAAATAAGTTTATTATTTAAATAAGAATGAAAGGAAATTTATGAAAGTACTAATAGAAAAATTAAAAAACAATAAAAATAATATTTATAATAAACTAATATTTGTGCTAGAAACTATTGCATCATTATTTTTAGGTATATGTATATATAAAGTATTATATTTATACCAAGATTTTGGTTATATTTCTAAGCTTTATGTAGCTTTCTCTATAATTTTGATTGCATTATTAATTACAATTTTTGTATTAAACTATAGAAAATATAAAGACAAAATTGAAAAATTATTTCTAACATTTATAATTCCAATAGGAATGATGTTTGTAGTTTTATTACCACCTAACTGGACTCCTGATGAAGAAGGGCATATTTTTAAATGTTATGATTTATCTATGGGGCATATTGTAACACCTTTAGGTGAGAATAATGAAGGAGATATTTATGTTCCAAAAGGACTTTATAAATTAACTGAAGAAAAAAACACATTTACATATTCTAAGATACACAAGTTACTATCAGAAGAAGCAGATTATGAGGACTTAGTACCTGCACAAACAGCTGCTAAATCATATTCTCCTGTAAGCTATATAGTTGGGGGAATTACATTTGCAATAAGTAGAGTTTTTAATATAAATTTTCTACTTGCATGTTATATAATAAAATTGCTTAATTTTATAGCTTTTGCTATAGTAGGCTATATCATAATAAAAATCGTTCCTTTTGGAAAATTAGTTTTTGCAATATATATGTTTTTACCAATGTGCATCACGCAAGCAGCATCAATTTCTGCAGATAGTTTTATTAATAATATATGTTTGCTATTTATAGCATATAATTTAAAATTATTATTCCAAAAGCAAGATTTAAAACTAAGGCAAAGAATAATATATTATGTTATGACAATTCTAGTATCACTTTGTAAATATGTATATTTCCCACTTGTATTTTTAAGCTTGCTCTTACTTGGAAACAAAGAATTCAAAAAGAAAAAAGTATGGGAACTTGTTGTTATATCAATAATACTTGCAATAATTTGTGCGGTTTGCTGGTATATTTTTTCTCGGAAATTATGTAGATGTAAGAGCATATATTAAAGAAGCAAATGTAAATTCAAGTGAGCAATTAAAGGGAATACTTTCAAATCCTATGCATTATTTAGAAGTAATAAAAAATACCATTTATGAATATGGAGGAGATTATTTATTAACCTTTGGAGGAACTTTGCTTCGGATATGCAAATGATATAAAAGTTCCAGAAATAGTAGTAATAGTAATGTTAATTGGACTTTTTATAACACCATTCGTAACAAATGAAAAAGAAGACATAAATTTAAAGCAAAAAATTTGGTTTATATTAATATTTTTAGGATTAACATTATTAATACTTACAGGTCTATACCTAACTTGGTCACCTGTTGGATATGAAGTTATAGCAGGAGTACAAGGAAGATATTTTATACCAGCTATCATTCTTATTTTACTATGTTTAATTAATAAGAATAAAAAAGTTGAATATAAAAATATCGAACTTAAATACTTTGTAACATTTTTAGTGCTTAATATTATACCAATTATGCAAATAATTGAAAGAATATAATGTTTTAAAACAAGGAGAAAATAAATGGAGATAGTAAAAAATATAAGAGAAAAATTTTTAAAAAAAGGTTTATATACAAAGCAAAAATTAATAATAGCCATAATTTTGTCAAATCTAATATCAGTAATATTTACTGTAACAAGAAGCCAAATAATAATTGATAGAATACCAATTTTTGCCGGAATATTAATATTTATATCTTTACATTTTATTTTAGACTTAAAAAAAATGTATGAATTTATATACAAATATAGATATTATATAGCACTTGCCTTCTTAATTTATGCAGTAATTATGGGATATTCAATGTCTTCAATAGGAGTTTATAATAATTTAATTCAAGGAGAAAGTACAGACAAATATTTTACGCCAATACTTCGGAGAATCAAGAAGTATAAGGTCTGATGAATGGGTTGTAAATACACCAATATTTATATCACAAGCAATAGATGAAGATAATCCATTTGCATATTATAATGATAATTTAAGAGGAACTATGACAGATATGTTTACAGTTGTAGCTCCACCAGTACTAGATATATTAACTTTAGCAAGGCCATTTAATATTGGATTTATAATACTTGGAGCAGAAAGAGGACTTTCTTTCCTTTGGTTTGGAAAATGGATAGCATTAATGCTTGTTTCCTTTGAATTTTGTATGTTAATAACAAACAAGAAAAAATTAATTTCACTAATGGGCATGCTTATGATAGTATTTTCAGCTTCAACAGTATGGTGGAATTGGACAGACTTGTTATTCTGGGGAATGCTTGCACTTTTACTAATAAATAAATTTTTGGAAACTAAAAAACTAAAAACAAAATTACTCTGTGCATTTGGTTTATTTATAAGTGCAATATCCTATGTGTTTATAATGTATCCAGCTTGGCAGCTTCCTTATGGATACATATACCTTGGAATTTTTATATGGATATGTTATAAAAATAGAAAAAATTACAAAATAAACTTAAAAGATGTACTGATAATTTTAGCTGTAATAGTTCTAATTGCATGTATTGGAATAAGATATTTAATTTTGGCAAAAGATGCTCTGCTACTAGAACTAAATACTGATTATCCAGGACAAAGATTTGAAACAGGTGGCGGAGGAGCAAAGATATTATTCTCATATGTATATAGCTTCATGTTCCCATATACAGAGGTAGATAACCCTTGCGAACTTTCTGGAATGATATCATTTTATCCAATACCTATGATACTTGCAGTAATATATTTAATAAAAAATAAAGATAGAAAAAAACATTTTGCATTTATATTACCACTTCTATTTTTAGGAATATTATTTTCAATATTTACACTCATCCAGACAAATGAACTATTTGCAAAAATTACACTTTTATATATGGTTCCAGCAACAAGACTTGCAGTTCCACTAAGCTTTATACAAGTACTACTTATAATATATCTTATGAGCATATTTAATAAAGATACAAACTGGATTAAAAATGAAAACTTAATAAAAATAATCTCAGTCGCATCTAGTATAATTATATTTAGTATAGCTGCACAAACAGGACCTCGGATCACTTTTCGGAGCATTAAAATCATATATATATGGATTAATTTTACTTGCAGGAATTTATCTATTATTTACAATGAATAAAGAAAAAAATAAAAAATACTTAATTTACTTAATTATGCTAATCGCCATAATTACAGGACCTACAGTAAACCCTATACAAAAAGGAATATCAGTACTAACAGAAAAACCTGTCGCAAAAGAAATTCAAAAAATAGTAGATGAAAACGAAAGTCAAAACTTATGGATAGCAGATAACACAGAATTTTATATGTCAAATTATCTATTATGTAATAAAGCAAAGGTCATAAACTCAACAAACACTTATCCAAACTTTGAACTTTTTGAAACAGTATTAGGAGAAAAAGCACTTGACCAAGACACAAGAAAAATATATAATAGATATGCACATATAGTTTGTGAAATAACTGAAAATAAAAATGATGTAGAACTAGTATATGAAGACAGAATAAAATTATATATAGTGCCAGAAAAACTAGCAGAGCTTGGAGTAAAATATATATTCACAACAAGAGACATAGACGAATTTGATACTGAAAGTTTAGACTTTAGTAAACTATATGATGAACAAGGGCTTAAAATATATGAGTTAAATAATATATAAAAATTCTTTTATATTAAAGTTGTAAAGTTAAGAATGTAGCTTGAAATGAACCGCACTCAAGGTGTTATTTATATAAAATTTATTCCATTCCTCGGCTCAATACGTGATTTAGCCCTTCTAAACATAAAACAAACGAGCCTCTCGCGACTACTACGCGCTTCCTCATTTATTTTATATTAAGAAGGGCTACAATCACTTCACTCGTATTCGTCATTGCATAAATTTTATATAAATAACATCTTGAGGGCTACTCTACTATTTTTGAATCTATAGTAAGCCAAAAATGAAAAGGAAAAGGAGAAATAATGAAAGTTTTATTAATAATACCAGCATATAATGAAGAAGAAAATATAATAAGAGTATGCAAAGAAATTGAAGAAGCAAACAGTAATGTAGATTATGTTGTAATAAATGATGGTTCAACAGACAATACCCTAAAGCTATTAGAAGAAAATAATATAAATCACATAAATCTAGTTCGAAACCTAGGAATAGGAGGAGCTGTTCAAACAGGATACAAATATGCTTTAGAAAAAGGCTATGATATAGCAGTACAATATGATGGAGATGGGCAACACGACATAACATATCTAGACACAATATGTAAGCCAATAATAGAAAACCAAGCAGACTTTTGTATAGGCTCAAGATACCTAGATGACCATACAAGCACTTTCAAATCTACATTTATGCGAAGACTTGGAAAAAATATAATATCATTTATAATAAAACTATTCTGGAAGAAAAAAATCACAGACCCAACATCAGGATTTAGAGCTGCAAATAGAAAAGTAATAGAACTATTTGCAAAAGAATACCCAGCAGACTATCCTGAGCCAGAAAGTACAGTAACACTTTTAAAACTAGGATTTAATGTAACAGAAAGACCAGTAAACATGAAAGAAAGACTAGCAGGAGAATCATTTGCAAATGTATGGACAAGCTGCAAATATATGGTAAAAGTAACACTTTCTATAATGATTGATAGCATTTTTAGAACGAATGGAGGAAAGGTTAGATGACAATAACATTAAAGCTAGCATTAATAGTAATAACAGCAATATATATGTTTCTAATAATAAAATCTATTAGAAAGAAAAAAATGAATGTATCTTTTTCATTATTCTGGATAGTAACAGGTATAATCTTAATAATATCAGCACTAGTACCAAATATGATAGAATATATATCAAACTTAATAGGATTTGAAACACCTTCAAATATGTTATTTTGTATAACAATATTTGTATCATTCTATTTAATATTTAACCTAACAACAATCTTATCAGAAGAAAATAGAAAAAACACTTTATTAATCCAAGAAGTCTCTTTACTAAAAAAGCAGGTAAAAAATTTAGAACAAAAAGTAGACAACTATACAAATAATAGTAATAATGTAGTAAAAAAAGATGAAGAAGAAAAAAATAAAAAAAGTGACATATAAAAATATAACATAACACTCAAATAAAAAAATTAGAAAAGGAAGAAAAAGATGGAAAAAAGGAGAAATATAAAAATGCAAATAATATTAATAATAATCTATTTAATACTAACAGTATCAGGGCTAATACTTATGAAACTAGGAGGAAACACAGGAACACTTGCGTTTGATAATGGAAACATGAATTTTGGAATAAGTTTAGTCAGTCTAGCAGGATTTATATGTTATATTTGTAGTTTCTTATTATTTACACGTTTGGTTGTAATGTTTGATTTAAGTTATATAATGCCACTAACAACAGGAATTGTTCAAGTACTAAGCTTAGTCGCATCAAAACTAATATTCAAAGAAAACTTCACTTGGCAAGCAGTACTTGGAGCAAGTTTAGTAATAATTGGTATAATTATAATGAATTACAAAAAAACTAGTTAAATTATTATTGCCAAGAGGGACGGAGCTTTTTGGCAATTTTTATGAACTTTAGGGACGTTCCTTAAAGTTTATGAAAAATTTTAAAGTTATAATAAAGACAGTTTTTTTGATATATGCAAATTAATTTTAAAAAATTATGAACTTTAAGGAATATCCCTAAAGTTTATGAAAATTTTTAAATTATTATAAAGGTGATTTTTATATATACAAATTAATTTTAATAAAAAATTGTGAACTTTAAGGAACGTCCCTAAAGTTCATAAAAAAAGGAGAATTTTATGGAGAAAATTTCAGTAGTAGTATCTTGTTATAACGAGCAAGAGAGTATACCTTTGTTTTACAAAGAAATGGAAAGAGTTAGAAAAGAAGCTTTTAAGGATATTGATTTTGAGTACATATTTGTAAATGATGGCTCAAAAGATAAAACTTTAGAGGAGATAAAGAACTTAAGAAAAATAGATGATAAAGTAAGATATATATAATTTTCTAGAAATTTTGGTAAAGAAGCTGCTATGTTTGCTGGGCTTGAATATTCTACAGGTGATTATGTTACAGTAATGGATGCAGATCTTCAAGATCCGCCAGCACTTTTAAAACAGATGTATAATTCTATAAAAAATGAAGGATATGATTGTGTTGCAACAAGGAGAGTAACTAGAAAGGGAGAGCCTCCTATAAGGAGTTTTTTCGCTAAGCTGTTTTATAAGCTAATAAATAAAATGTCAGATGTAGAAATGGTCGATGGTGCAAGAGATTATAGGTTAATGACAAGACAAATGGTAGATGCAGTAATAAATTTAAAAGAATATAATAGATTTTCAAAAGGGTTATTTGGTTTTATAGGTTTTAATACAAAATGGATAGAATATGAAAATGTTGAAAGAGTAGCAGGAGAGACAAAATGGTCATTTTGGAAATTATTTAAATATGCTTTAGAAGGAATAACAGCATTTTCTACAACTCCACTAATAATTGCATCTATAGTTGGAATATTATTTTGTATAATAGCATTTATACTAATTGTGGTGATAATTATAAGAACTTTAATATTTGGAGATCCAACCTCTGGCTGGCCATCACTTACTTGTATTATATTTTTAGTAAGTGGAGTGCAATTGTTTTGTATTGGTATAATAGGGCAATATTTGTCAAAAACCTATTTAGAAGTAAAAAATAGACCGATATATATTGTAAAAGAGACTGAAAAAGATAAAGATAAAGTATAAAAAGAGGGAAATTATGAAAAACAATAAAATATCAGTAGTTGTTCCAATGTATTTTGAAGAAAGTGTAGTAGATGAATGTTATAGAAGAATAAAAAATACATTGCAAAATTTAGAAAATTATGATTACGAAATAATTTTTGTAAATGATGGAAGTAAAGATAGAACTTTAGAAAAATTAACAAATATTGCAAATAAAGATAAAAATGCAAAAATAATATCATTTTCAAGGAATTTTGGTCACCAAGCAGCAGTGACTGCTGGATTAAAATTTGTAACAGGTGATGTTTGCGTAATTATTGATGCAGATATGCAAGACCCACCAGAGTTTATTAAAGAAATGCTTAAATTGTGGGAAGATGGAAATGAAGTAATTTATGCAAAAAGAAAAACAAGGCAAGGAGAATCTAAATTCAAATTACTTTCTGCTAAAATGTTTTATAATACGTTAAATGCATTATCAGATGTTGAAATTCCAAAAGATACAGGTGACTTTAGATTATGTGATAGAAAAGTAATAGATACAATTAATAAAATGCCAGAACACAATAAATTTTTAAGAGGATTATTTAGTTGGGTACGGATATAAGCAAATTCCATTTGAATATGATAGACAAAAACGAATTGCTGGAAAAACAAAATATCCATTAAAAAAGATGTTAAAACTTGCTCAAGATGGAATTTTAAGCTTTTCTACAAAGCCATTAAAATTAGTAGGTTTTTTAGGTGCATTTTCAATTTTGGTTTCAATAGTTTTATTGATATATGCATTAGTTTCATATATTTTTAAATTTAATAATTTATCTGCAGGATGGACTTCAATTATGTGCACAATTACTTTTTTTGCTGGAGTACAACTTCTTTCTATTTGGATTATGTCAGAATATATAGGAAGAATTTACGAGGAAACTAAGGGAAGACCAGAGTATATTATAGATAAAACAATTAATATTGAAGATATTGATACTTAAATATATATGAAATTTACAAAAATACTTGACATAAAACAAACGAAAAAGTATAATATAATTGTTACCGGTAAAAACTGGTAAAGAAAAAATTATAAAGGAGGACTTGCTTATGCCAGGTCAGGGGTATCATTTAGGGATTATGAAACTTGTCGCAGACAAATCAGGTCGGAAAGTTTCAAGTCAGTTAGTAACAGGAACACTTATTGTTGATGCATTAAATGCACCATTTGGTGGACGTAGAAGAACGCATTTTGCCGGAGGCGGTGCATGTGTACTTCCAACGTATACTGAACTCAGAAATTATGTTCCTCAATCAATGGATAGTGGTTTTAAACCATCATTTTTGGTTGACCCAATAACAGATATGAGAGCTTTTGAAGCAACCTCAATTCATGTTAATGAGGGAGATTACAAAGATGGAATAAGAATCCATTTATTAACTGATAGAGGTTATGACCAACTTGTGCACAATAAACTTTTTGATTTTAAAAATCAAAAGGATGACATTGTTGTAGTTCGGGC
>CALXUX010000117.1 GCA_944391785.1 uncultured Clostridia bacterium | reverse complement strand
GAAGGAGTTCTATATGATTTTTCTAATTTAGCATCAACCAAAAAAAGATCTACTCCAGCATTAGGAAACAGCACATCAAGAGAACCAAGTTTAGTAACAGGAGGAGATTACACTTGGGATATACCAGCAAATACAGCAAAAGGAGCAACATATGATGTATTAGAAGATTATTATAAATATTTTGGATTTGGAACATCAAGCAATTTAAATGTATTTAATTCATATACAGAATTTGGACAATATATGAATGAGCAATATACAAATATGATAGAAAGTGTAGACAAATATAAAGGATTTTACGTAGGAAGATATGAAACAAGCTTGGAAGGGACTGTTACTAATAAAGATGCAGTAGTACAAACCAAGATAGGAGAAAATCCAATAAACAATAGAAATTGGTATGCAGATTATTATTTCCAAGATAGTAATATAAATCCTAAAAATCCATACTATAATACCCAAAGTGTAACAAGTTCAATGATATGGGGAAGCCAGTGGGATGCAATGCTAAATTGGATGCTAAAAGACGATACTACTAAAGAATTTGTAACAAAAGTTACAGGAAATCATACAGATCAAGTTGTAAAAACAGGAACATATCCAGATGATCTAACAAAAAATATATTTGATTTAAGTTCAAATGTAGCAGAATGGACACAGGAAACAATGAATTCTGCATATAGGCAATACAGGGGAGGATATTGTGTAGGATTAAATGATAAATATGCTACATATATGACAAGTAGTAGACCAAATAATAACCAAGTGCCAACAATAGCGACAGTATTTACAAATAGTGGTGAAGGAAATAATGTATCTAAAAATTACTTAGGAACAAGAATGAGTTTATATATAAACAACGCAGAAGATGCAACAGAACCAACAATAGAAATAAAAGAAACACAAGCAGGAACAAATAATATAGGAATAACAGTAGAAGCAATAGATAATGAATCAGGAATAGATAAGTACAAATATTCAATAAGCTATAAAGATTTTGAAAGTCAAGATTTTAAGGAAGAAGACATATTGCAAGAAGAAGAAACACATGGACAAACATATATATTCCAAAATTTATTACAAAATCAAACATATTATATAAAAATAGAAGTAACAAATGGAGCAGAAAAAACAAGAGCAATATATACAGACCCAATAAAAACAGAAGTATTAGAAGTACAAGAAGGAGCAATAATAAAAGAAAAAGTATATGGAAAAAGTGGAGAAGGAAATGTATATTTCGAAATAAGTGAAGAAACCAATTTTGAAAACGAAGGATACTATCTAAATCACCAAGTAGTAAAACAAGGAGACTCATTTAAAAATGAAGACTCAGCTTGGACAATAAATGGAAACACAGTAACAGGACTATCAGTAGGAGATACAATATACACAAGAATATATGACGGAAAAAATGTATCAGAAACAGGATATTATATGGTAACAAATATCTCAGAATTAGAAACATTTTCTGAAATCTACCAAGAAACTACAAAATATGAAGACTATGATACAATACCAGTAGAAGGAGGAGGCACAGAGCAAATACTTGCAGGAACAGCATACATCCCAAAAGGATTTAAAGTTGCAACATCAAGTATGACCAAGAAAATAGCAAATGGACTAGTAATAGAAGACGAAATTGGAAACCAATATGTATGGATCCCAGTAAAAGATGTAATATATGACGAAAAAACTGTAGTTGGAGAAGGATATAAACCAATGGTAAGATATCAAGAAGGATATAACGCAAGTTCAGAAAACCAATACTTTGAAGGAATAAGATACAACTTCTCAGGAATAACATCAACAAGAGCAACATCAAATTATGCAATAGGAAGTAGTAGTTATAGAGAGCCAAGTTTGGTAACAGGAAGTACAGCAAATTACTCATGGGTATTTGCATCAGGAAGTAATTATGATGCAACAAACTATACGGTTTTAAGTGAACTTGGAATAGATAGCCCAAGCAAAATGGGAACATATATAAATGGAAAATTTTCAGAAATGGTACAAAGTATAGTAAAATATGGGGGATATTATGTAGGAAGATATGAAACAAGTTTATACACAACAGAAGGGCAAAATAGTACAAATGGAACAGTAGTAAAAACGGTTTCAGATCAAGCACCAATGGCAAGTGTAGACTGGTATAAAATGTATTTAACTCAAGACAGTAATTACCAAGATAATCCATACTATGGAAGCGAAAGTGTAACAAGCACAATGATATGGGGAGCACAATATGATACAATGCTAAACTTCATATTAGAAGGAGCAGATAAAGACAAAGTAACAAAGAGAACAGGAAACTATACAGGAACAAGAAGTACAACAGGACAATTTGGAAATGACATAATGAATAACATCTTTGACTTAAGCTCGAATGTTAGAGAATGGACACAAGAGGCTAATTCTACTTCTGGCCGTGCTAGTCGTGGAGGCGATTACAGTGTTGCTAGTACTTATGTGGCAAGTACGCGCGCCAACTACGTTCCTACTAATGTCTACTACAGTTTCGGTTCACGTCTCTCACTTTATTTAAAGTAACTCTATAACGTGAAAACTGTTATAACCATTAGAAAAAATGTAGAAAAATCTACATTTTTTCTTTTCACTAATAAACATAAGAAAAATAAGAAAAAGCAAAATAATTTCTTCAAACTTCAAATGTAATTCTATATAATTAAATTTATTTTCTTTTTTCAATTTTAAAATTTTTATATACACTTCAAAATTTAAAGTATATACAAACAACTCATATTAACCAAATTAAATATTTTATAAATATAAAAAAATCCTATTAAAATTTTAATCAACTTACCAACCAAAGTCAAAATATCCACTAAAACAAACGAAATGCTCTAAAAAATTAATTTCTACTATATAACCACATAAATCCTAATCACAAAACCAAAACCCAAATAAATCGATTTTAAGCCAAAATACTACTCACATATTTTACAAAGCAAATCTTACACAATAATTGTACTTTCTGAAAATTCTTGTAAAAATTTTATTTTTTTTAACGTAAAATGTCAAAAAAAGTAAATTCTTGCGATGAAAAATCCTTGAAAAAACTACATTTTAATAGTAATATAAAAAAGTGCATTAAAATGAAAAATATGCATCAGAAAAAGCAAAAGAAAGGAGAATAGTTTTGAAAACATTTTTTGGGGGAATTTTTATCGAAAAGAAAAAACTAGAAGAGGAGGGTATAAAACATCCTATAAAACTAGAATACTATAAAAGAATAAACGAAGACGAATATATAAACAAGAAAAACCAAAAATATGGAATAAGTGTTGTAAAAACAGAATATCTACCAGAAAACACAAAAGTAGAAAGAAAAGAAATAAAATATTTAACAAATGACGAAAATAAAGTTGAAGAAGTATTAAAAATCTTCAAAGACAATGAAGTAACACCAATTGGTGTTGAAGATGTAATGAGTGACTTATATAAAAAAGTTTTTTAAAAAATATACGAAAAAAATATATACATGTAAAATATGTTAATTACAAGTAAAAAATATCAATTACACGCAAAAAATATTAATATACATAAAAAAATTAATAATATAAATAAAAAACTTGCAAAATTGCTAAAATTAGTCTAGAATACTATAATAGAATAAAAATAGGAGGAACAAATGTCTGATAAATTAATTATAGTAGAATCACCAGCAAAAGCAAATACAATAAAAAAATTCCTAGGAGGAAACACAAAAGTAGTTGCTTCAATGGGACATATAAGAGACCTTCCCAAATCTAAAATGGGAATTGATATAGAACATGATTTTGAACCACAATATATAAATATAAGAGGAAAAGGCGAGCTAATAAAATCACTAAAAAAAGAAGCCAAAAAAGCCAAAAAAGTATATCTTGCAACAGACCCTGACCGTGAAGGGGAAGCAATAGCATGGCATTTATCAAAAATATTAGAAGAAAACAAAGAAAAAATAACAAGAGTAACATTTAACGAAATCACAAAAAATGCAGTGCAAAAAGCCATGAAAAAAGCAAGAGATATAGATATAAACTTAGTAGACGCACAACAAGCAAGAAGAGTACTAGATAGAATTGTAGGATATAAAATAAGTCCAGTCTTATGGAAAAAAGTAAAAAGAGGACTATCTGCAGGAAGAGTACAATCAGTTGCAGTAGAACTAATTGTAAACAGAGAAGAAGAAATAGAAAACTTCAAACCAGAAGAATACTGGAATATATTTATAACCCTAAAAGACGAAAAATCAAAAAAACAATTTGAAGCAAAATTTTTTGGAGCAAACGGAAAAAAGCAAGAATTGCGAAAACAAGAAGAAGTAACACAAATATTGCAAAATATAGAAAATGCAAAATACATAGTCACAGACGTAAAAATAGGCGAAAAGAAAAGAACTCCAGCACCACCATTTACGACCAGTACAATGCAACAAGAAGCATCAAGAAAATTAAACTTCACATTAAAGAAAACAATGTCAATAGCACAAAATCTATACGAAGGAATCAAAATTCCAGAAAGAGGTCTAGTAGGTTTAATTACATACATGAGAACAGACTCAACAAGAATATCAGAAGAAGCAAGAAAAGCCTCAAAAGAAGTAATATGCAAAAAATTTGGTGAAGAATATTATGAAAATAGGTATTATAAAACAAACAAAGACGCCCAAGACGCCCATGAAGCAATAAGACCTACATATATAGATATTGATCCAGAAAGCATAAAACAAAGTTTAACAAATGATCAATATAAATTATATAAACTAATATATAATAGATTTTTAGCAAGCCAAATGAGTCCTGCAAAATATGACACAATGGCAGTTACAATAAATGCAAATAACTATGATTTCAAAGCAAATGGGCAAAACTTAAAATTTAAAGGATTTATGACACTATATGTAGAAGGAAAAGACGAAAAAGAACAAGAAGAAGAGGGAATGTTACCACCTTTAGAAAAAGACCAAGAAGTAAAAAAAGTAAAAATAAATCCTAAACAAAGTTTCACAGAGCCACCACCAAGATACACAGAAGCAAGTTTAGTAAAAGCATTAGAAGAGCAGGGAATAGGAAGGCCAAGTACATATTCACCAACAATAACAACAATACTAGAAAGAAGATACATAGAAAAAATTCAAAAACAATTACACCCAACAGAACTTGGAAAAATAGTAAATAAACTATTAGTAGAAAACTTTGGTGATGTTATAAATGTTAAGTTCACAGCAAAAATCGAAAATGAATTTGACGAAATAGCAGAAGGAAAAGAAGAATGGAAAAAAATGATAAGAGAATTTTATAATCCATTTGAAAAAGAAGTAGAAAAAGAAGAAAAAGAATTAGAACATGTAAAAATCGAAGACGAAGTTTCAGATGTAAAATGTGAAAAATGTGGAAGAATGATGGTCTATAAATATGGAAAATATGGTAAATTTTTAGCATGTCCAGGTTATCCAGAATGTAAAAACACAAAACCAATTGTCGAAACTATAGATGTTCCATGTCCAAAATGTGGGGGAAAGGTCCAAGTTCGAAAAACAAAAAGAAGAAGAAACTATTATATATGTGAAAACAATCCAAAATCTTGTGATTATATATCTTGGAACAAACCAAAAAAAGGTGAAAAATGGAATCCAGAAGAAGAAAAAGTTGTATTACCAAAGACTAAGAAAAAATCTAATGTATCAGTTAAGAAAAAATCAGGATCTAAAGCTAAGAAAAAAGCTAGTACTAATGTAAACAAAAAATCTAGTTAAAAAGCCAATAAGAAGATAAGAAATAATGGAAATAGTATAATAATTGGTATAATAAGAATAATTAGCATAAAAAGGATTGTAGGATAGTTAGCATAATAAGAATAGATAGTATAATAAGAATAATTCGAATAAAAAATATTCGGATAATAAAAAATAATTCGAAAATACAAATTAATTTAAAATAATCAAAATAATAGAAAAAAAGATATCATTAAAGATATCTTTTTTCTAATAACATTAAGGTTTTAATTTAAAAAAATAATATATTTATATATTATTTTTTTAAATAGATAAAGACACATAATATCATATTTGGTCCTGAAAAATTATAGCATACAAAAAGAAAAAATATATCTAAAGTAAAAAAAATTAAAATTTTTTTAAAATTTTGCAACTTTTTTTGCGTTTAAAACCATCTATATAATAGAGGTGAAAAAAATGATAAAATTATTAGTAGTAGAAAACGATCCAGAAAAATGTAGAAGAATTGTAAATTATATTGCACAACGTAGTTTTGACATAAGAGTTTATTGTATAGCTTACAATGAAAAAGAAGCAATAGGAATGATTAATAGTGAAAAGGTAGACTTGATTTTACTAGACTTAGACTTACCAAAACTTTCAGGTTTTAACATTATTAAACACATTACAAAAAACGAAATGAAAAAATACGAAAATGCAATATTTGCAATATGTAGCAAGACAAAATCAACATCATATATTGAAGACAATCCATACATAAATTCAATATATAGAAAACCTGTAATACTAGGAGAACTTATAGAAAAACTTGAGCTCTATGTAAAAGAAAAGCTCACAAGGTCTGATGAAACACTAGTAAAAAGTAAAATTAAGTATGAATTAGATAAGTTAAACTATAACTTTGCATATAATGGAACAAAATTTATTGCAGAAATGATTTATGAAATTTATTCACATCCAGAAAAAGGATTTGAAAATTTCAATAGAGACTTATATCCAATAATTGCAAAAAGACATGATAGGTCACCAAATACTATAAAGTGTGATGTGCTACAAGCAACAAGATCAATGGTTCTGGATTGTAAAGAAGAAATAATAATGGATTATTTCAATTATGCATGTTCTGCACATCCAACAGTAAAAGAAGTAATTACTACAATTCTTAATAAAATGGGCGATTATTATGAAGAATAATTAAAAAATCAAAATAAATTACAATAGGTACATAATGGCAAATTAATTTTTGTACCTATTGAATTTATTAAAATTTATTTTTATAAATTTTATTATATTTTTTTCTAATTTTATTTCTTGTTCTATGTTTGAGCAGAATAATGTATAATGAAAAAATTAAATATAAAAATGAATACTCTCATAAAATTCTATAATTACTTATTTTTAAAATTTTAAGATTTTCTGGGAGTAATTTTGGAGGCGTCGGGCGGATTCGAACCGCCGAATACAAGTTTTGCAGACTCGGGCCTTACCACTTGGCTACAACGCCAAAAAATTAAAAAACATATTATTATAATTATATAAAAAATTCTTATATTTCATTATATTATATAAATTTAAAATTATTACTAAAAATAACTAATTTCAAAACAAATATAAAAATAAAAATCGTAAAACCATTATAATTAATGTTTATACGATTTTTATTTTTATTGTAGAAGAAAGTCGACTTTTATCTTGACCTTTAAGTGAATTTTTCCGTATACAACAAGAAAAGTGTCTATTAAAAAGACCTCTGTAAACTTTACTTATATGGCTTTGTTACTTTTCTTATATTTTACAAATTATTTAACATTTATCTTATACTTATGTAACATTGCTGCAAACTCAGCTCTTGTTGCAGTTGATTTTGGATTTAAATAACCATTAGATCCGGTTATAACATTTGAACCTACTGCCCAATTCATTCCCCATTTTGCAAAATCAGAAATTTTAATACTATCTTTAAATTGAGAAAAATCTGCTGAAACTGATTTATATTTTCCTTTATATTTACAATAAGCATTAAGAATTACTGCTAATTGTTCTCTAGTTACTGGATCATTTGGACCAAAATTTCCATTTTCATAACCATGCACAATATCTTTTGAAGTTGCCCATTTTACAGCTACATAATAATACTCATTAGTATTTTTTACATCTGGAAATTTACTTGTACCTGCAACATATGGAGAGCCTTCCATTCTATGTAATATTGTTACAACCATTGCTCTTGTTATAGTATCATTTGGAGCAAATGTACTAGAATTATAACCTAATATCATTTTATTCATTACATTATATTTTACAGCATAAAAATACCAGTCTGTTTCTTTTACATCTGAATAAGGAATTCTGCTCATCAATAATTGTATGCTGCGAGTTGTTTTTGTGTTTTGTGGTTTTGTGACAGTTTCTGCTGTGCCATTTGTAAAGTTTTGTACCCAATAATATCTTCCATCATTTGCTCTGTAACAACCTATACCTATACAAGTCATACCTGAATTTAAAATATTTGCTCTATGATCTTCTGAATTCATCCATGAATTCATTACACTTTCTGGAGTTGTTTGGTATTTGGCTATATTTTCTGCACTGTAGTTGTAAGAAGTTTTTGTAATTGCAGTATCCCAATCATAACCATTTGGTCTTTCATGGTCATAATATACTACAGTTTCTTCAGCTCTTTTCATAGCTGTTTCCAAAAGGCTTTTGTCCATAGTTAATGGTTTAAGGTTATATTTTGATCTTTCTTTGTTTACAAGATCTAATACTTGATATGCATAATCATATAACCTGGTTCCTTGAATATCATAGTAATAAGCAGCTAAATAATCTCCACTAGATTGTTTTACTAATTTAGTTTTAGAAATATCAAAATTTGTATCTGCCCAATAATCTTTTGATGGTTTTGTATGGTCATAAAAAGCACAGTCTTCTAAGAATACTACATTTTCAGGTATAGTAATATTTTTAAGAGCCCAACAATCCCAGAATGCTCCAAATTCGATTTTCTCTAAACTTTCTGGAAGTGTTACTTTAGTTAAGCTAGTACAATAATAAAATGCACCTTTTATTATTGTTTTAATATTTCCATTAATTATAACTTCTTCTAGATTTTTACATTCTTTAAACATTAAATATGAAAGTACTTCTGCATTTGCATTTACTGTAGCTTTTTTTAAGTTTGGACACTCTGGAAATATTTGTGCTCCAATTTCTGTAACAGAGCTTGGAATTGTTATTTCTTGTAGTGCTGGCATATAACCAAAAGCTTCTGTGTCAAGAGTTGTTACTGTATTTGGTATGTTTACAGTTTTTAAATTTGCAGATTTGAAAAATGTATCTTTACTTATTATTTTAGTGCCACTTGGTATATTGTAAGATGTTGCTGTTCTTCCAGCAGGATAATAGTAAATTATTTTTTTATCCTTACTAAAAAGAACACCATCAATACTTGAATATGTTGAATTTGAATTATTTACATATATATTTTTAAGGTTAGGAGTTGTAAATGCATATGTATCTAATTCTATATCATTTACTGAAGCTGGAATATTTATTGTTTCTACATAATTATTTATAATTGCTTCATATTTAATTGATTTAACTTTATCTGGAACTGTAAAACTTTTTGTATTTTTGGCATAAGGGTATAAAATCATATCCATAGTACCATCTGCATAAAGTTCATAGATTACATTATCTATGACTTTAAAATGTTCATTTTTACTGTCTATTGTTATACTAGTTAATTTTTCACATTCAAAAAATGCAGTATTAAATATAGCTTCAAGCGATGCTGGTAATTTTATTGATGTAATTGCTGTGTGTTGAAATGCATAATAAGAAATATTTTTTACACAATTGCCTAAGGTAACTTCTGATAAATTAGTACAATCTGCAAAAGCACCATTTGAAATATATCCTACAGTATTATCTGGAATAATAAGTTTTTTTATTGAAGTATTTTGGTAAAATGCACCAAAGTCAATTATATAAACTCTTTTTCCGCCAAGAGTTTTTGGAATTGTTACTGTAGATTCATTTCCTGTGTATTTTGTAATTACTGCGACATCTTCTCTTCTATCTGAAGTAATTATATTAGATACATTTACAGTAGTTATTCTGTAATTTTCTTCTATTCTGTATTCATAATATCCTTCTGTATAAGTAGTATCTGCAGATGCTGCTCTTGCCATAATAGCAGTATTTGTGTTGCTATTGTTATTTTCTGATTTGAATTCTTGGCTTGGAGCATTTTGTTCTTCTTTTGTAAGAATTTCATCACCTTTTGAAGATTCGGCTGCTACGAAATTATGAAAAGATAGTATTGAAAAAATAATTAATGAAAAAATTAATATGATTTTAATATTTTTCATTTTTCCCCCTCCTTTTTGATGTATCTACTAAAATACATATATGTTAAATTAGTGTATTTAGTGGATAATCTTTGTTTTTAGATTTAGATATTTTTTATTTGTTAAGATTTTTTAAATTGGGTATGATTTGAAATTTTTGTGTAGAGATGAAAAAGTTGTGTAATAAAAAATACTTTATCTATTTTTGTATATAATATATAATATTTTTAATTGAAAATCAAGAGGAGTATGATGTTGTACTTTAGTCACAATACTTCCACAAATTAGAAATTTAATAATATTATTGACATTGAGCCTAAAAAGCAACTTACAAACTTTTATAGTTTGTAAGTTGTTATAATTTGGAGACAACAGCTAGAAAAGAACCAGCCTCAAAATCTCTATTTCTGCATAGTTTCGGACATTTATTGCTTAAATTTATTGTAAATTACTGCAACCACATAATTTATATTTTATTTATACTATAAATTAATTGTAAATTTTTACTATGTTCGCTTGTTTTTTTATGTAAAATATAATAGTATATTACCAACCTTTCTTGTCAGAAGGTAGTCTTTTACATAAGGACGGAAAGGGGGAAGCACTTATGACAAACGCAGAACTAATTTTACAATTAGTAGATAAATTATTAAAACAAAAAGAAGAAATTGAAACATTAAAATCTACTAAAGCAAATACAAAAGATGAAAAAAACAAAGCAGATAATACATATTAGTATTGTCAAACAGGATAGAATGTTGTGGTCTATCCTGTTTTTATATAATAAAAAGTATGTGTAGTTGTGATACACATACAAGCACAAATGACATTCGCAGAACTTTGAATGTTTTGTTTAATGTAACTATATAATAACATCTTTTTTTATATTTGTCAAATATTTTTGCTACCAAAATCTAATGATTTTGTAATACTCCGCCATAACCGTCTAAACTTATTAAATTGGAGCGAACGTTGTAGTTATCTACAACTTTTTTCCCCATAGCGATTGATACAATAATCAATCAATTTATAAAAGTATATCATATTTTTTGTAAATTGCAATAAATTTCATAAAAAAACTTCCTACAAATTTTTGTTCTT
>CALXUX010000116.1 GCA_944391785.1 uncultured Clostridia bacterium | reverse complement strand
ATAGAGTTTGTTGGGCTTTCGAATGAGGAATGTTCACGGTACCCGGAAGAATGGAGGGGGCCTGAGTGAAAGAGGCTCGTGAGAAAGCCCTACAAACTCTTTCTGAATGCAATGAGTAGGAAAATATGTTTAAATTAATTTGCTATTTACTATTGGGGCGGATATAAATATTTTTTTAACTTAATGACATTCTGGACGTTCCTTAAAGTTCACTATTTATTTCTTATAATTGATAAAACCATTTTACTTTCATCAAATACTTCATTCAAGACTTGATTTACGTAATCTAGATTAATACTACTTATTTCTTCAAGATAATCAAAACTATTTATCCCTTTAAAGTAATCTGATAAAAAGTTTCTTGCAATATCTGTTACATCATTATATTCTTTCACATATTCTCCATATATCATTTTTTTTATTCTATTGAATTCCGCTTCTTGTATTTTTTCTTTTTTTAGTGTTTTTATTTCTTTTTTGAATTCTTTGTATAGCTTTTCTGGGTCATTTGCTTGTGAGGCAATTAGTATGTGGGCATATGTTTTGGAAAATTCATAGTTCATGCTTGGGCTTGATGATATGTTTCCTTCTGAGTATAATTTTTTGTATAGTTTAGAACTTTCTCCTATTATTATATTTAGTAGTATTTCTATTGATAAGTGTCTTTTTACTAGTTCTTGTGGCTCTATTTTGCATTTTGTTGTTATTTGCCAATCTTTTATTCCTATTGTAAATAGGGGTCTACTTACTTCCATGTTTTGTACTACTTTTTCTTTTACTATTTCTTGTGGTTCTTTTTCATATATTCTTTTTATTTCTCCACTTGCTTTTTTGTCTATTAATCTTTTTTTTATTTCTTCTAAAATTTCTTCTGGATTAAAGTCTCCAGATACTACTATTGCCATGTTGCTTGGGTTGTAAAATGTGTTATAACATTTATATAATATGTTTTTGTCTATTTTATTTATGGTTTCTATGGTTCCTGTTATATCTAGTTTTACTGGGTTGTTATAGTACATTGCTTCTAATGCATTTAGGTATACTTTCCATTCTGGGTAGTCATTATACATCATTATTTCTTGACCTATTATTCCTTTTTCTTTTTCGACATTTTCGTTTGTGAAGTATGGGTGTTGAACATAGTCCATAAATTCGTCTAGTGCTTTATAGAAATTGTCTGTGCATTCATATAGGTATGCTGTATGGTCATTTGTTGTGTATGCGTTTGCTTCTACTCCTAAGGCTGTTAATGTGTCTAAGCTGTTTGTTCCATTTTCTTGTTCAAACATTTTGTGTTCTAGAAAGTGTGCAACTCCTTTTGGTACTTCTGTTTCTTTGTTTTCTCCGGGAACTATAAATTTGCTATCATTTGAGCCATAGTTTGTTCCCCAGATTATATATTTTTTTTGTATTCCTTTTTTTGGTATTATCATTACTGTTAATCCATTTTCTAGTTTTTCTATGCATAGTTCTTCTTTTACTTTTAAGTTTTTTATGATTTGCATTAAAATTCTCCCTTCTTGTTTGTATTTGTTTTTAGTTCTATTTTCTTTGGTTTTATTTTGGGTTTGTCTTTTTTGTTTTTTATAATTTTATTTGTTTCTTAAAAAGTATATTGTGTTTATTTTTACTTTGTTTGCTACATCTATTACATCTTGCTTTTTTATATTTTTTATTATTTCTTCATATCTTTTAAGTGTTATTTTTTTATCTGTGAATTCTTGTCCAAAATAATATAATATTTCTGTGTCTTGTTCGTCATCTATTAATTTTATTGCTGATATTATTCCTTTTTTTGCATTTTCTACTTCTTCAGTTGTGAAGTTTCCTGATTTTAAGTCTTCTAGTTGTTGATTTATTATTTCTATTGCTTTTTCGTAATTTTGTATTTCTATTCCACAGCTTATAAATATGTTATTTTTTGTTTTTAGCAGACTTGAGCTTGCTGTGTATGCTAGACTGTTTTTTTCTCTTACATTTTGGAATAGCTTTGAGTTTGCACTTCCTCCTAGTATGCTGTTGTATATTAATGAGTCATATCTTGATTTTTCGTCTTCTAATTTTAAGTCTAGTCCTATTATTAGTTTTCCTTGTGTTACATCCATTTTTTCTTCTACTTTTTTTATTTCTTTGTTTTCGTTTTTGTTCTTTTCTGATGATTTGACATAGTTTGGAGTTCTGTCTTCTAGTTTTTTTATTTCTTCATTTTCTTTTATTGTTTTTTCTATTGTTTCTTCTACTTTCCCTGATATGAATATATCTATTTTACATTCTTTTATTAATTTTTTGTAGTATTCATATAGGTTTGTTTCGTTTATTTTGTTTAGGTCTTCTATATATCCATATTTATATAATCCATAGTTTTGTCCTTTATACATTTCTTCAATACATCTTTCATATGCATATCTTGATTTGTTGTCGATTTTTCCGGTTTATTAATTGTGTTAGGTTTTGTTTTTCTTGGTTTGTATATTCTTGATTAAAGCCTTTTTCTTCTACTTGTGGATCAAATACTATTTCTAGAATTTTGTTTATTGATTGAGCTAATATGTTTTCTGTTTGTTTTGGTAGATATTCGTCATTTATACTTTCTAAGTAGAATTTTAGTATTTGGTTGTCTCCTTTTTTGTCTATTCCACAGTCAAATGTTGCTCCATACATTTCTTCTAGGTTTTTACTTATTTCTTCTTGTGTTTTCATTTTGCTTGTTCCTCTTCTTAGGATTGCTGGTATTAGTGCATTTTTTGTTACGTTTTCTTTGGTTAGGCTTGTTGTTAAAAATACTGCTATTAGATTTGTTTTGAATTTTTCGTTTTTTATTATGTGCAGATTTATACCTTTTTTTATTTCTTTGTTTGTGTATTCCATGGCTTTTTTTCCTTTCTTGTTTTTTATTTTGAATAATTTTTTTCTTTTTTTATTATACCACTTTTTTTTATTTTTATTTCTTTTGTTGTTTTTTGTTTTTGGAATTTGTTGATAAAATTAGAGTGTTTTTATATGAATGTTGATTTTGATTATTTTTTTATATTTTTTGCTTTGTTTAGAAATTTGTTTTTTATTGTTTTTTACAATAAAAAAGAATGATAATAAGAATTTTATTCCCACTTATTTTCATTCTTTTTATGTATTTTTTATTTTTTTGTTGTTTTTTATTTTTTAGAATTTTCTTTTTCTTGCTGCTTCTGATTTTTTCTTTCTTTTTACGCTTGGTTTTTCGTAGTGTTCTCTTTTACGAACTTCTTGCATAACTCCGTTCCTTGCACATTGTCTTTTAAACCTTTTTAAGGCTTCTTCTATATTACCATTATTAACTTTTATCTCTGACATTTAAATTCCCCTCCTTCCGGCCATACGTATCTGTATGTGGGATAACCCTTTTAACGTTATTTATTATACCTTATAGTATTTTAGTTGTCAATAGTTAGTTTGACGTTTTTACCCTTTTTCTGCTTTTTTATTTTTTTATTAAAATAATTTCCAAATCCAACTAAATAATGGATTTTCAGTTATTAGTTCTCTCATAAAGCCATTTGTAAATGGTATGAACCATAGGATTATTCCTATTATTATTACAATTATTATTGTAATTCCTACTGCCATAAGGTCTTTTTTTGTGATTTTTCTTTTTTCTCCTGTTTTTGGCCTATTTGCTATGATTTCTTTTACAAGATTTGTCATTGATGAAAATGTTCCTACTTCTGCTTTTGGTTTTTGGTATTCTTGTTGTGTTTCTGAATTTGTATTTCTTTTATTTATTGTGTTTGTTTTATTTGCGGATGATTTTGTTTCTTGGTAATTTTGTGAATCTTGAAATCTTATATTATCATTTTGGTATCTTAGTTGTTTTTTATAGTTTTTTATTCTTTCGATTTGTAGTTCTTCATCATATTGTTCTCTTAAAAAATCATCTGAAAGTACTTTATATGCTTCGTTTAAGTCTTTTAATTTTTCTTCAGCAAATTTTCTTTTGGTTTCGTCTGTTTGTAAATCTGGATGGTATTTTTTTGCTAAAGTTTTATATGCTTTTTCTATTATTTCAATAGATGCTTTTTCGTTGACTTGTAAAATTTCATAATAATCTTTCATATTTACCTCTTATTTTTATTTTGTTTTATTTTACTATATTATTTATTTTTTTTCAATATTTTATTAATAGATGTTTAATTTATTTTATTGTTGTTTTTTCATTGTATAAAGTTTTTCTTTAAAATATGGGCTTGTTTCTTCTAGATTTATGCCAACAAGAAGAAAGCAAAAATGCCAACGGGGACGGAGCAAAATGGCAACTTTTTTAAAAAAAGTTGCCATTTTGCTCCGTCCCCGTTGGCATTTTTGCAATTAAAATATAATTAAAAGTTAATTTAGAAACTAATTTTGGGTTACATTCACAACTTTACGTTAGTTTGTAGAGAAGTAAAAAAATTTGACCTTAGCCAAAGTTTACATTTTTTTCTAACTTTGATTAAGGTCGAATTTTTTTCTATATTTAAGCAAATATTTGCTCAAATTCATCTGCTTCTATTTTTTCTTTTTCTAGCAATATTCCTGCAACTGCGTGTAATTTATCTATGTGGTCTGTTAGTATTTGTTTTGCTCTATTGTATGCTTGGTCTATTATTTTTTTGATTTCTTCATCTATTATTCCTGCTGTTTCTTCTGAGTATGTTTTTGATTGTGCGAAATCTCTTCCTAGGAATACTTCGTCTTGGTCTGAGCCTAGCATTAGTGTTCCTATTCTTTCACTCATTCCATATTTTGTTACCATGCTTCTTGCAATTTTTGTTGCTCTTTCTATGTCATTGCTTGCTCCTGTTGAGATGTCATTTAATATTAGACTTTCTGCTACTCTTCCACCAAGTAATGATACTATATTTTCTTCCATTTCTGTTTTTGACATGAAGTTTTTGTCTTCTGTTGGACGGTACATTGTGTATCCTCCTGCCATTCCTCTTGGTACTATTGATATTTGGTGTACTGGGTCTTGTGTTTCTAGATAGTGGCTTACTACTGCATGACCTGCTTCATGGTATGATACTAGTTTGTTTTCTTTTTCGCTTCTTACTCTTGTTTTCTTTTCTGGTCCCATTGTTACTTTTACCATTGCATCTTCTATTTCGCTCATTCCTATTTCTGTTTTGTTTCTTCTTGCTGCAAGTAATGCTGCTTCATTTAGTACATTTTCTAGGTCTGCTCCTGCAAATCCTGATGTGTTTTTTGCAATTATTTTTAGGTCTACATCATCTGAAAGTTTTTTCTTTCTTGAGTGTACTTCTAGTATTTGCTCTCTTGCTTTTACGTCTGGAAGTCCTACTACTATTTGTCTGTCAAATCTTCCGGCTCTTAGTAATGCTTTGTCTAGTACGTCTGGTCTGTTTGTTGCAGCTAAGACTATTACTCCTTCATTTTCTGAGAATCCGTCCATTTCAACTAGTAGTTGGTTTAGTGTTTGTTCTCTTTCGTCATGTCCTCCACCTAAACCTGCTCCTCTTTGACGTCCTACGGCATCTATTTCGTCTATGAATATTATGCATGGTGCGTTCTTTTTGGCTTCGTCAAATAAGTCTCTTACTCTTGATGCTCCTACACCTACAAACATTTCTACAAAGTCTGATCCACTTATTATAAAAAATGGTACTCCTGCTTCTCCTGCTACTGCTTTTGCAAGTAATGTTTTTCCTGTTCCTGGTTGACCTACTAATAGTACTCCTTTTGGTATTCTTGCTCCCATGTCTGTGAATTTTTTTGGATTTTTTAGAAATTGTACTATTTCTTCTAGTTCTTCTTTTTCTTCATCTACTCCTGCTACATCTTCAAATGTTATTTTGTTTCTGTCTGCTGGTGTCATCATTCTTGCTTTGCTTTTTCCAAATGATAGTGTTTTTCCTCCTGGTTGGTTTGAGTTGATTCCTCCCATCATTAAAAACCAGAATATTAGGAATATTATTAGTAATCCAAATGGTGAAAGCAAACTTAATATTGCAATAAATATTGATTCTGATCTTTCTTCTAGAGTAAATGCTCCGTTTTTTAGAAATTCTTCTGTGTATGACATAAAGCTTCCTATATCAGGTATGTTTACTTCTTTTTCTATTTCATTATCAGTTAGTTTTACTATTGCTGTTTTTTCATCTGCTTGTATTTCTATTGATTCTACTTTCCCTGCATTGATATTTGTGATTAATTCAGAATATGTTAGTTTTGAACTTGAGTTTTCCATTATTGAAGATAGTACAATTATGAATATTATTCCTATTATTAACCACATTGCGAGTGTTTTTATGCTGTTTTTCAAAATAATTCCTCCTTTAAATTTTAGCTAATATTATTTGCACATCCCCTTTATTTCTTTGTTTGATTTTATACCATATTATTTTTTCATTTGCAAGCATTTTTTTGTGACTTTTTTGTTACAAAACCTTTGAGTTTGTAAGATTTCTTACGGATATTTATATTTTGTGATTTTGATTTTTATAATTTATTTTTTAATTTTTTATTTATAAAATGAATTTGTCCATTTTTTACTAATATTTTTAGATTTTTATTGGGGGTTAAATATTTGTTTCCAATGTTATTACTGCATAGTTTTATTATATCTTCTATGTGTATTTGTTCTATTCCTTTGCTATTTCCGAAAATCCTCGTTATAGTATATATAATTAGTCTTGATTTTATGACTTTTTCTTGTGAATTGAATTTTTTTAAATTTAATATTATTTCTTCTTTTTGCTCTTTTTCCTTTATTTCCGTATATATTTTTTCTACTTGTTTTTTTAAATATTGGTCTTCTTCTTTTACTAAATTTGATAGTCTATCTATTGTTTGGATTATATTTGGATTAAATTCTTTTTTTATGTATGGCAAAACTATATTTCTGATTTTGTTTCTTGTATAGATGTTTTCAAAGTTTGTTTTGTCTATTCTTGGGTTTAGATTGTTTATTTTGCAATATTCTTCTATTTCTATTCTTTCTATTTCTACTAATGGTCTTATGTATTTATTTGTTTTGGCTTCTATTCCTATTAGTCCAGAAATTCCGCTTCCTCTTAATATGTGCATGATTATTGTTTCTATTTTGTCGTTTTTATTATGTGCTATTGCAATTTTATTTGAATTTGTTTCTTTTAAAATTTTGTCAAAGTATTTATATCTTTCTTCTCTTCCTGCTTCTTCTGTTCCTACTTTTTTATTATTGGCAATTTTTAGTATATCTATACTTTCAGAGTAGAATTTTAGATTTCTTTTATTGCAATATTTTTTTACATATTCTTCATCTTCTTTTGCTTCTTTTCTGATTAAATGGTTTACATGTGCTACGGTAATTTCAAAGTTTAAGTTTAGATTTGGATTTTTTCTTATTTTGTCTAAGATATCTAGCATGCATATTGAGTCTGGTCCTCCTGATACTCCGAGTACTAGTTTGTCTTTTGGGCTTATTAGGTTATATTTTTTTATTGTTTCTAATACTTTGTCTTCTAAATTTATTTTTTTTCGTTCCATTTATAGTTTTGCTTTTCCTTTCATTTTATGAATTTTATTATTTTGCTTTTTGGCTTTTTGGCTTATTTTTTTATTTTGGTAAATTTTTTTATTTATATTATTTTCATTTCATATTTATATCATTTCATATTTATATTTTTTCATATTTATATTTTTTCATATTTATGATTTTTTAAATTGTAAAATATATTATTTTTTATGTTTAATCATCATATCTTTTTTCTAGACTTACAAATTTTGTATAATTTCCTAGCCACATTAGGTCTACTGTTCCAGTTGAACCACTTCTTTGTTTTGCAATTATTACTTCTGCTATGTTTTTCTTTTCACTTTCTTCATTGTAGTAGTCGTCTCTGTATAAAAACATTACTATGTCTGCATCTTGCTCTATTGACCCTGATTCACGTAAGTCTGATAGCATTGGTCTATGGTCTGGTCTTTGTTCTACTGCTCTTGATAGCTGTGAAAGTGCAATTACTGGTACATTTAGTTCTTTTGCAAGTATTTTTAATGAACGGCTTATTTCTGCAATTTCTTGCTCTCTGCTTCCTATCCTTTTGTTACTTCCTTGTACTAATTGCAAATAGTCTATTATTACTAGGCCTATGTTTTTTTCTAGTTTTAATTTTCTGCATCTTGTTCTTATTTCCATTATTGATATACCTGGTGTGTCATCTATATATATTCCTGCTTCTGATAAAGGGCCTATTGCTCCTGCAAGTTTTGCCCAGTCTTCTTCTTCTAGCCTTCCTGTTCTTACTTTGTTGCTATCTACCATAGCTTCACTACATAAAATTCTGTTTACCATTTGCTCTTTAGACATTTCTAGGCTAAATATTGCAACTGGTACTTTTGCTTTTACTGCTGCATGTGTTGCAATATTTAGTACAAATGCTGATTTTCCCATTGCTGGTCTTGCTGCAATTAGTATAAATTCTGAGCCATGAAGTCCTGCTGTTCTATAATCTAAGTCGGCAAATCCTGTAGGTACACCTGTTATGTGTTGCTTTCTGTTATATAGTGCTTCTAGTTCGTTAAAACTATCTACTAATATATCTTTTATAGGTGTATATCCTTTTTGGCTTTTATCTTGGACTAGGTTAAATATCTTTTTTTCTGCTCCATCTATTATGTCTTCGACTTCTTCGGTTGGGTCATAGCCAAGTTCTACTATTTCATTTGCAGTTTTTATTAATTTTCTTAAAGTTGATTTTTCTTCTACTATTTTTATGTATTTATTGGCATTTGCAGTTGTTGGTACTTTTTCTGGAAGTGTTGCTAGGTATTCTATTCCTCCTACTTTATCTAGCTTTTCCATTGTTTCTAATTCTGATTTTACTGTTATTAAATCTATTGGTTCTGCTCTATTGTATAAGTTATACATGGCAGAATATATTGCTCTATTATCTTCTCTATAAAAATCTTCTTCTTTTAGATTTTCTATACTAGATGTTACTGCATCTAGATCTGTTAACATACTTCCTAATACTGCTTGCTCTGCTTCTATGTCATGTGGTGGTACTTTTCCTAGCTCCATTTTTAACCCTTTCTTTCATTATTATTTGTTTTTATTATTAGTATTTTTATTTATATACCTATTACGTGTACTTTTAGTTTTGCAATAACTCCTTCAAATAGTTTAATTTCTACTGTTTGAACACCTAATTGTTTTATTGCTTCTTTTAAATTTATTTTTTTCTTGTCTACATCTATGTTATATTCCTTTTTTAAGCTTTCTGCTATTTCTTTTGAAGATACTCCACCAAAAACTTTTCCATTTTCTCCTGCTCTTACTTGTATTTTTAGTATTATATTTTCAAGTTTTTGGGCTATTTTTTGGGCTTCTTCTTTTTCTTGTGATTTTTTGAAGGCATTTGAGTCTTGTTTTGCTTTAAGTTTACTTAAATTTTCAGCGTTTGCTTCTACTGCTAGATTCTTTGGAAATAGATAGTTTCTTGCGTATCCGTCTGATGCGTTTATAATTTCATCTTTTTTTCCTACACCTTTTATATTGTCTTTTAGTATTACTTTCATGTTTATCATTCCTTTCTGGGGTTTTTATTTTGTATATTTTATAATAATTTTATTGTTTTTTCAAGTTTAATATCAATTTTTGATGTGAACTTTGGGGATATTCTCAATTTCATTAAGTTAAGATATCTATTTTTGCGTAGAGTAGCCCCAATAATAAATAGCAAATTAATTTAAAAATATTTTCCGTTCGATTGGAATGAAGAATAGAGTTTGTTGGGCTTTCGAATGAGGAATGTTCACGGTACCCGGAAGAATGGAGGGGGCCTGAGTGAAAGAGGCTC
>CALXUX010000115.1 GCA_944391785.1 uncultured Clostridia bacterium | reverse complement strand
GATAAAACAATTTGCTGCAGAAGAATTTTTTAAGGATAAAAATAATTTAGATAAGTTTATAAATTTTTTAAAATGAGAATATATTATTTCCAACTGTGCCACAAAATTATAAAAAAGTGGCACAATTGTTTTTTACATCTGTGCTACAATTTGATTATTTTGTAGCACAATTGAAATTAACTATTCCTCAAAACATCCCATAACTAACTGAGAACCATCAACAAAGCCATTCCTATAATACTTCTCATTCCAATAACACAAATAATCCATAAAATTCTCATCAAGTTTATCCAATTGTTTCTTAACATATTTTTGACTTTGTTTAGGTATATTCCTTAAAATATTCTCAACAATCTCATCAAAAAAAATATGATGTTTTTTATCTTCTTCAGTAAGACTACCAAAATCCTCCTGTTCTCTATAATCTAACCATTCTTTTAAAATATCATTTTTATTTACTTCTCTAAAATTAGCCATTTTCATATCCTCCTATACATATATAATTTCATTTAATACAATTTCTTCAGCTCTGTTTTTAATATTATTCATAGCTTGAACCCATTCCATTTGATGATGTTCTTTTAAGTATTCATTAACATTTTCAGATTCAGCAAATTGCTTAATAAGCACATGTACTCTTTTGTTAGCACATTCATCTATATCTAACAAATGTTGCTTTAAAGTACCATCTATAAGTAATTCTGTATATAGACCTTTCTTAAAATCTTTTAAATAATTTAATCTTAATCTGCCATATTTTCCAATTTGCTTTTTTGATTGTATAGGTAAAGACAAATTAGGTATAAAATAATCTCCTTCTTTACGATAAGTAATTTTATTATTCATAACTGAAAACCTCCTAAATAATTTTTAGGTTTCCCATAAATATCCATCTTTTACCCGAACAAATGTATATAATAAATTGGGGAAAAGTTGGGGAAGAAATTCTCAAAAATTGTCCACAAAATACACAAATGTTCAAATTTTATAAATCTTTGAAACTAGCATAAAATCAACAAAAACATCAAATCTCACAATTTTACAATTACCAGAAATTTACAACTCATAACCCGAAGGCCATAAATTCAACTCCTATCCTATCAACCACAAATTTTATTAAACAAACAAGAAATTAAAGTCTCGATATTTTCACCACACAAAACTACATCAAATAAATCCGAAAATTAGACACAAAAATACAAAACATGCAAAGCCTCAAATCCTCAATAATACTAACTAAATATAATTCAATCCCTTTAAAATAAAAATAAAAGTTCATACTCAAGCTACAAAATACCAAATTTTAAAATAAGCAAACATACATATCACTAAAATACACCAGAATTCTTAACCTCAACACACTCATACCTTCCCAAAATTTCAAAAAACAAATTAAAAATCACATAAGAATCACCTACAAAAAAATACTACACTCCCTAAAACAAATCTTCTAACAAATATAACAAACCAGTTTTATAACTCTAACACAAATCAAATATATTTAAAAACTTCCTCAGGATAAAGTATTCTACTTTTATTCTTAAATTCATCAATATCTATCCATTTCGCAACAGTCTCACCATGATCATCCATAACCACATACTCATCCATATAATTTTCATCAGATATTTCAATCAAATAAAATAAAATTAACTCATGAGCTTTTTTCCCTTGACAAGTAAATATATTTTCCGATATTTCCAAGAAATTTTTAACAACAATATTAACATTAATCTCTTCTAAAAATTCACGTTTAAGAGCCTCATCGCTCTTTTCCAAAAATTCAATACCACCACCCAAACATCTATAAAAATTTTCATTCTTTATGTTATCAAATCCTTCTGAAACTAATAGCTTATTATTCCTGATAGCAATACCTAAAACAACAGGTCTTATTTCTTTAAATTTATCCATAAAAGCCTCCTCCTTTATTAAAATTACTCATTTACTTGCAACTATTCCATATAAAACTCTTTTAAGTTCTATCCCTCTATTTGTTGTATGTCCAGAAATATATCTGTTTAATAAATCTACATCAATTTGATTTTTATGAGAAACGTGCGGAGTATCTAATTCTGAAGAATCATCTAAAATAGGTGTTTTAAAAAGTAAAGCAAGCAAATCGTTTTCCGTTTTATAGTATTCAAATTGTACTATTTCTTGTAAATCTATTTCAGAAAACCCAGCTTTTTTTATATTATTATAATCTATTTGACTAATCGAAATTTTATCATCAAATGATTGTCCTCTGTTAAATATTTCTTTAAGTTCCCAACTTTATTGGCAGTTTCAATCATCTTAGGAGAAAAGTCAGTAGCAATTATCATTCCTGCATCCGGCATATGTGATAAAACCTTCTCACCGCCACCTGTACCCAAATCTAAGATTAATGAGCTTTCACTAGAATATTTTGATATCTCTTTATAAAAGTCCCAAGAACCACTTTGTTCTACTATATATTTTATATCTGAAAAATCCCAATTTCCAATTTCTTCATATCTTTTATATTCTAATTTTTGCATAATACACATAAATCCTCCTATAATATTTTAGAAACAATAATATCTCTAATAAAAAAGTTTAGCTTTTTCTACTTAAACCGAAAAATCTATATTAATTCCTTGGCAATTAATACATTTAAAATATTCATCAATTTATTCATTATTTAAATAATACTATACAATAGTGCTAACACATCGCTTTCAAAATCTTAAATCAAAAAATAATACAACTTCTCCCCACTATTCAACCTATCCAAAAAAATAGCCCCAAACTTCTCATAAAAATTATCCAAATCAATTTTTTCTCCCAATATATCTAATAACCCCATGATAATGAGGTTTCCCATGAGACAAATCCAAACAATATTCATCAGACACCAAAACAGTAGAAAAATCAGAAAAAAGCTCAAGCACCTCATCTTTAGAAAAAAAGCTAAAATAAGTATCATTCAATTCATTATAAAAAATATTATTATCAATCATACTAAAAGAACTACTATTCTCCTTAACACTAAAACTTGGGTCATTAATCGAAAAAACAGAAATATAAACTAATCCATTCTTAGCCAAACCAGATTTAATATTCTTAATTATCGCATAAACATCATCCTTATGTAAAAAATGTAAAACAAAATTAGACATAATCAAATCAAAACTATCCTTTCCAATCTCATAATTCCTAATATCACAATGAACAAGATCAATTTTAGAACAATACTTCTTACATATCTTAAGTGCCTCCAAAGAAAAATCCACACCAGTTACACTAAACCCCATATCTGCTAAAAAAACAGAATTCTTGCCCTCACCAATACCCAAGTCAAGAACCCTTTTTCCAGACAAAAGATTAATATACCTCTTAAGATTAAAATCTAACTTAGGACATCCCCAAATAGGTGTGCCAGATGTATATCTATTATCATAATTAATCGGATTACCAACCATAAAAACAATCCTTTCTAAATAAAATTTAAAATCAAACTAATAATAACACTATTATAAAATAAAAACTAAAAATTTAAAACAAAAATAAAAAAACAAACAAAATTTTAAAACAAAAACCAAAAAAAGTATTTACAAAATAAAAAAAGATGATATAATAAACCAAGATTACATAAAACAAAATCAAACAAAATAGAAATTTATTCCATAAAAATCAAAAATCAAAAATGAAAAATCAAAAAAAATTTAAAAAATCAAAAAAGAATTAAAATCAAAATCAAAAAAAATTAAAATCAAAAAAATCAAAATCAAAAAAATTAAAATCAAAAAAAATTAAAA
This sequence comes from uncultured Clostridia bacterium, assembly GCA_944391785.1. Lineage (GTDB taxonomy): Bacteria > Bacillota > Clostridia > TANB77 > CAG-508 > CAG-269. The sequence continues at coordinate 13,716 of CALXUX010000115.1, read as the reverse complement.
TCAAAAAAATCAAAAATCCACCCAAAAATAAAAATCAACCAAAAAAATGAAAGGAGCAAAATGTTATCAATCATAAAAAGCATAGCACTAGAAGGTCTAGATGGTTACCTAGTATCAATACAAGTAGACATCTCAAAAGGAATGCCCCACTTTGAAATAGTAGGCCTACCAGATACAAGTGTCAAAGAATCCAAAGAAAGAGTCAAAACAGCAATAAAAAACATAGGAGTAGAGTTACTAAGCAGAAAAATAATAATAAACCTAGCACCAGCAAACAAAAGAAAAGAAGGCTCAAACTTTGACCTACCAATAGCAGTAGGAATCCTAAACGCAATTCAAATAATTGCAGGAGACAAAGCCCAAAAAATACTTACAGAATCCATATTTGTTGGAGAACTATCACTAAATGGAAACATAGAAAAAATAAATGGAATCCTACCAATATGTATAGAAGCCAAAAAACTAGGAATAAAAAGAATAATAATACCATCAAAAAACGCCAAAGAAGCATCAATAATAAAAGGAATAGAAATAATATCAGTAGAAAACCTAGAAGAACTAATAAATTACCTAAACAACGAAATAGAAATTTCACCAGAAAAAAATCTAAAATATAAAAAAGAGCAAGACCTAAACTACAACCTAGACTTTTCAGACGTAAAAGGGCAAGAAAACGTAAAAAGAGCACTAGAAATCTCAGCAGCAGGAGGGCATAACTGCATATTAATAGGAAGTCCAGGAACAGGAAAAACCATGCTAGCAAAAAGACTCCCAAGCATACTACCAGACATGACAATAGAAGAAACATTAGAGGTAAGCAAAATATACAGCATTGTAGGACTAACATCACAAGAAAAACCATTAATAATAAAAAGACCATTCAGAAGCCCACACCACACAGTAACAATGGCATCATTAATCGGAGGAGGCAAAACTCCAAAGCCAGGAGAAATAAGCCTAGCACACCTAGGAATACTATTCTTAGACGAACTAACAGAATTCAAAAAAGACACATTAGAACTATTAAGAGGCCCCCTAGAAGACAAAAATGTAAGAATAAGCAGACTAAATGCCTCAATAACATACCCATGCAATTTCATGTTCATATCAAGCATGAACCCATGCCCTTGTGGATATTATGGCTCAAGCGAAAAACAATGTACTTGCAATCAAGACCAAATAAGAAAATATCTAAGCAAAATAAGTGGTCCACTTTTAGACAGAATAGACATACATATAGAAGTATCAAATATAAAATATAACGATTTAGAAAAAAAGGAAAAAGGAGAAAAATCTGTAGCAATAAAACAAAGAGTAAATAAAGCAAGAAAAATTCAAGAATTAAGATACAAAAACGAAAATATGTACTCAAATGCAGAACTAACACCAAACCTAATAGAAAAATACTGTAAAATAAACAAAACAAGCAAACTACTATTAGAACAAGCATTTAACAAATTAGGACTATCAGCTAGAGCATATGGAAGAATTTTAAAAGTAGCAAGAACAATCGCAGATTTAGAAGAAACACAAGAAATAAAAGAAAATCACATAGCAGAAGCAATTCAATACAGAAGCCTAGACAGAAAATATTGGAATTAGATAAAATTCAAAAGATAAAAAAGCAAAAAACAAAAGAAGCAAACAAATGAAAGTAAAATAAAAAACTAAAAGTAAATTGAAAGTAAAATAAAAAATAAAATAAAAATAAAATAAAAATAAAATAAATAAGCACACCAAAATAAAAAACAAACACACAAAACTAAAAAACTAAAAAAGAAAGCAAGGAACAAAAATGATAAAACAATTAAAATATTCAGACGAAAAATTCCCCCAAAAACTAAAAGAAATACCAAATCCCCCCAAAATACTCTACTATGAAGGAAACATAAAACTACTAGAAACCCCTATAATATCAATAATAGGTTCTAGAAAATGCACTAAATGCGGACAAGCCATAACCAGAAAATTTGCAAAAGAACTAGTATACCAAGGAATAACAATAGCAAGCGGAATGGCAATAGGAATAGATTCAGAAGCACATCTAGAAACACTAAAACAAGGAGGAAAAACAATAGCAGTACTTGGAAATGGACTACTAAATATCTACCCAGAACAAAATAAAAACCTTTATAAAGAAATAATAAATAAAGGAGGACTGGTAATCACAGAATACCCAAACACAAAAAAAGCAGAATCAAAAACATTTCTAGAAAGAAACCGAATAGTAAGTGGCATCTCAATAGGAATTCTAATCATAGAAGCAATGAAAAGAAGCGGAACAAGTGTTACAGCAAGATATGCTATAGCGCAAGGAAAAAAAGTTTTTGCAATCCCCCATGAAATAAATAACAAAAACGGAAAAGGAACAAATGAACTAATAAGAAAAGGAGCAATATTAATAACAAAAACAAAAGAAATAATACAAGAATACAAATTTTTAGAATACAAAGAAATAAATAAAAACCCAAGAAAAATTATGAAACCTAAAAAGCAAACAAAACAAAAATCTAAAATATTCAAAAACAAAAAAACTAAAATATCAAAAAACAAAGAACACAAAAACAAAAAACCTAAGAAAAAGCAATGTAAAAATGAAGAATATAAAGAAATATATAATCTAATAAATAATGAACCAATAACAATAGAAAAACTAGTAGAAAAAACCAACAAAAAAATAAACGAAATAAATAGCATATTATTAATGCTAGAAATAGAAGAATACATAGAAAAAACAGCAGGAGGTTACATATGCAAAACAAAATAGAATTAGGAAAATATGGTGAAAACATAGCAGTTCAATACTTAAAACAAAAAAATTACAAAATCATAACCCAAAATTTCAGATGCAAGCAAGGAGAAATAGACATAATCGCAGAAGAAAAGAAAAATAAAGAAATAGTTTTTATAGAAGTAAAAACAAGAACAAACTTAAACTATGGTGTAGCATCAGAAGCGGTAAATAATATAAAAATAAACCACATATATAAAACTGCTCAATACTACATATTAAAAAACAAAATACAAAACAAATCAAATAGGATAGATGTAATAGAAATATACATAACAAACTCAAAAAGATTAGAAAAAAATCAAAAAGAATTATTACAAGCCGAAATGAAAAATGAAAAAGAATTAGAAAACAATCAAAAAGAATTATTACAAGCCGAAAAACAAGCCGAAATGCAAGCCAAAAAAGGATTAGAAAAAAATCAAAAAGAACTAAAAGAAAACCAAAAAAAACTAGAAAAAGAATCAAACAAAATAATACAAAACCCCAAAAAATCAATAATTATAAACCATATAAAAAACATAATATAACCACAAAATAATAGCAGTAGATTAAAAATAAAACACTGCTATTATTATAAAATAATAAATGACGATATTAAATTAATAATAGTATAACACTATATCAAAGTCGAAATCAATCGAAACTAGTCGACATCGACGAAAATACTAATATATAAAAATTTACAACAAATCAAGATAAAATTCCAAAATAGAATTCATAACAGAATCATCCAAACTATATAATCGAGAAACATCCTGATTTGAATAAAAATCATCAAGAACATCCTCAGGAATTTCACCATCATACTGATTATAAAGCCCATCTAATTCAGATTGTAATTCATTAGAATATTTAATAGCATCATAAGACTTAACCACATCATGAGATTTATCAGTATAATAAATAGTCTTCAACCTAGCAGGGTTTAACATCAAATCAGTATGAGAAAGTAAGCTATTATCTAAACTAATAACATCATCATCACTACTATGCATAAGCAAAACTGGAACATCTTTAGCATTATTAATTCCCCTAACACCATCTAAATAAGCAGAATCATTAAATTTAATACGCTCATAAATATACGCATAAGGAGAAAGTAAAGAGCAAATATTTCCATATAATCTTTTACCATATTCTATAAGCATCTCAGAAGATCTATAAAAACCAGATAATGAAACTACACCATCAACATCAGTATCATAATTCAAAACAGCACATGTAGCATAACCTCCTAAAGAATGCCCATATAAAAATAATTTATATTTATTAAGTTCTTCATTAGAATGCACAAAATCCAAAGCAGCCTTTAGATCTAAAGAAGATTGCACAAGCCCAACTAAATTATCACCCGCACTTATTCCGCAACCTGTATTATCATAAGCAAGAGCAATAAAATCATTTTGCACAAAAAAATCAATTTGGTTTAAATAATCATTATGAGTATTCAAATAGCCATGAGAAAATACAATTAAAGCCTTTGGAGTATAAGTATCATTTTTCTTATACACATATCCTCTCAGAGTTTGGCCATTATTAGACTTAAACGAAATTTCTTCCGTAATCAACGAAAAATCACTCTCACTAAAAGTGTTAGACGAAACTTCTTCTCTTGTACCAAAATTACTATTATAGCAAATAATTGTAATTATCATTGGTAAAACAACACATAAAATTATAAGTAAAATTATAAAAACAATTAAAAATTTAATCCACTTTTTCATAAAACCTCCATTCATAAAATTATATAATAAAAAACAAAAAAATTATATAAAAATTCAAAATTATAAGTCTTTTCAAATAAAAAAACAATATTTCTAATATTATACAATATAAAACAATTAAAACAAAGAAAAAAATAGAAAAATATAATAATTTATCCAATTTATGATATAATAATACAAAAATTAATAAATATTTCTAAAGATATAAGAAGAAAAATACAGAAAAAGAGTCAAAATAAAACCAAAAAACAAACAAAAAAGGAAGGAACCAAAATGTCTGAAGCAAGAAAATATATAAACCTAGATAACAACCAAATACCAACAATAATAAGAAATTACACAAATTCCTATAACTTAAAAATATACTTTAAAGGAAACATCTTAAATATAAGCAAACCAAAAAGAATGTCAACAAAAAAACTAATGCAAATACTAAGCACAAACAAAAAAGAAATACTAGACCAATTTCACAAAATAAACTTACCAGAAAACAAAGAAATAAAGCACTGGAAAACAGGAGAAGAAATAGCATATAAAGGAGAAAAATACAAAATCCAAACTGAAAATCAAGCAGATAACCACCTAACAATCCAAATAAAAGAAAAAGAACATATAATTAATATAAAAATTCCAGAAAATATAAATGAAATTCGGAAGAAAAAGAATAATAGATCAAAACATAAAACAAATACTCAAAAACGAAACCAAAAAATTAATACAAAAACGTCTTCCATACTGGAGCAAAATAACAAAAGTACAATACAATAGTTTCAAAATAGGAGATGCAATAAGTAAATACGGCAGCTGTATCCCAAGCACAAAAGCATTGCATTTTAGTAATAGATTAATAATGTTACCAGAAGACAAAGTAGATGCAATAATAGTACATGAACTATGCCACATAGTACACAGCAATCATAGCAAAGAATTTTATACATTAGTCAAAAAATACATACCCAATTATGATGAAATAAACAAATGGCTAAAACAAAATAGTAAAATAATATTATTCTAAAACAAAACAATAAAAAAGCAAAAAATAAACTATTAATAAAAATAGAGCAAAATTAGAATAAAAACAAAAATAAAAAATAAAAATAATACAATATTTTTATCTTGGAAAAAAAACGCACAATTATATAGAAGCAAAAACAATAGGCATTTTCACATCAATTCTTTTTATCATAGTATTTTATTATACATATACAGGAATAATAGGAACAAATTTTTTAATACTAGACATCCTAACATTTATAATAAGCATAATACTTGGAGAATATGTAGCATATAAATTAATGAACATAGAAGAACAATCAAACAAAACAACTAAAATATTATCAGCTTTTATAATAATAGTACTATTTACTAGCTTTATAGTTTTTACATATAAAGCACCCAAAGCCAATTTGTTTAAAAGTGGGAGCCAAAACAATATATATACTTCAAAAACTCGGGTAAAAAATACAAAAAGTTGTGAGAAAATCAAAAATTCTCACAACTTTATAATAAAAATAAAATCCATCAATTAATCTAAAAACCAATAATATCATTATAAACTTCAATTGCAAAATTATCAGTCATTCCAGAAATATAATAAAGTACACACTTACAAAAATCAAGTTCACTATTAAAATCAAAAAGTACTTTATTTTTTAATTTAAGTTCAGACCTATTACCACAATCATAATAATTATAAACAAAATCTCTAAAACTATTGCTAAGTTTTAAAGAAATATTAGAAAGTTTTTTTATTCTTTCCAAAGTATTTTTACCATCAAAGCAATTTTTCAAAGTATCATAAATCTCATTTAAAACCAAATTAAAATATCTAATTGAAGGCTTAATTCTATCAGAAAGATAAATATTCAAATAATTAAATCTCTTAAGTTTATTCATTAGCTCAAAAGCATCATCTGAAAAACACAAACCAATTTCAGGAGAAGAATTTTTACATAAATCATTAACAAGATAGTTAATAATAGTAGTATTATTTAGTTTTTTACTAGCACCAGCAAATTTAAAAATTTCAAATAATTCATCTAAACTATTATCCAAAATCCCAATTGTAATTGCATCTTCAATATCACGCCCTATATATGAAATCTTATCAGAGATCTTAACAACACAAGCCTCCCAAGTATATGGAGAATACTGGTTAGGGTAAGTATAAGAATCCAAATCAATAAACTCATCTCTTGGAGTTATCGAATTTTCATCAATTTCACCACAATGAGAAATAATACCATCGCGAACCGCATAAGTTAAATCCAAATTTTGTTTATATCCATCTTCATCTTCTAAAAGTTCAATAGAACTTGCAAACTCTAGGCCATTTTTTTCATGCCAAAAAGAAGTACGCAAATCTCTCATACTAATATCAGAAAGAACCTTCTCACCAGCATGACCAAAAGGACTATGCCCCAAATCATGAGATACAGAAATAGCTCTTGTAAGCTCTGTATTTAAACCCAGAAAACTTGCAATAGTATAACTTATAGAATCAACATGAGTCACATGCTCTATTCTAGTACAAACATGATCATTCTCAGGAGAAAAGAAAACTTGAGTTTTATGTTTTAACCTTCTATAAGCATTAGAATGTATAATTCTTGTATAATCACGAGCAAATTCACTTCTTATATCATGATCTTTACTATATAAAGGAGATTCTCTTTTTATAAGATTTGACCAATTCTTATTAAAATTACTTGCAGCATAATTTTCAAACTTTTTCATAGATTTCCTCCATCTAAATAAAACTAATAAAATTTTACTATAAAAAATTATAAAAAACAAGAAGAATAAAACATATTTACAACTCAAAAACAAAGTAGTATAATTCTAAAAAAAGAAAAGGAGTATGAAAATGTTAGAAGTAAAAAAAGATGACTTTGACGAAAGCCCAGAAGATATAATAAATACAATAAACAAAATGCTAAATGAAAATTCAAAAAATGAAAAAAACAATCCAAACAAAAAAGAAAGTAACTAAACTAAAAAAAGCCAAAAGAAATATAAAAAAGCATCATTTAAGTTTAAAAAAATATTTATATATCCCAAAAATTAATGATAAATATTAATGACAAATATGAAAGAAAGGAAAATAAAAATGAAAAAAATAATATATATTATGGGAAAAAGTTCTTCTGGAAAAGACACAATATTTAATATACTAAAAAACGATTTAGATGTAACAACATATGTAATGTATACAACAAGACCAAAAAGAAATGACGAAATAGAAGGAAAAACATACAATTTTATATCACAAGAAGAAATGCAAAAATACATAACAGGAGAAAGAAAAAATGATTTAATAGAAGAAAGAACATATAACACAGTTTATGGACCATGGACATATGCAACAATAGAAGACAATCAATTTAAGACTAAAAAAGATATACTAATGCTTGGAACATTAGAATCATATGCAAAAATAAAAGAACATTTTAGCAAAAATGAAAATTTAGAAATAATACCAATATATATAGAAGTCCCAGATGGAATAAGGTTAAGAAGAGCCTTAGATAGAGAAGACAAACAAGAAAACCCAAAATATATAGAATTATGCAGAAGATTTTTAGCAGATAACAAAGATTTTTCAGAAGAAAATATAGAAAAACAAAAAATTCAAAAAAGATTCGAAAATATAGAATTATCTAAATGTGTAAAAGAAATAGAAGAATATATAAAAACTCAAGAAAAATAAAGAAAAACAAAGAAAAATTTTAAAAACACAATATAAAAAATAACAAACAAACCAACAAAAATCAAAAAAGTAAAAAAATGCCAAAGAAAGAATTTGGAATAATTTAGAAGAAATAGTATAATATATATCGATGGTGCATTATTCTAGTCATACTTAAAGTTATGAGGGTGGGGCTAAAAATCCACTAAAGGGCACATCGTTGAAGTTTCTTGCTTATGCGCGAAATGCCAGTTTTGTGTGTAACCAGGAAGTAAGAACTTAGGGTAATATATAATGGCATATATATGATCCCCTATTTTCGCGGAGGCTTAAAACCAAAGTTTAAAATAAAAATTAAAAATGAAAGTTTTAAGAGTAACCTATGTTGAGTGCCAAGACACAAAATACATAGAGTAGCCTGCCTTGAGTGAATGTATTGGGATTAATTAAAATCTATAAAATACATTTTGGCCAAAATATATTTTATAACAATTATGAAATTACATTTGCAAAAAAGACTAGTAACTTTAAAAAAAGTATGTCAAGGAAAACTTCTAGAATGTTTGCTTAAAAAAGCATAAAAGTCTAGGGATTAAGGTACAGATTTAAGTGGCGATCTGGTGTCTAACCAATTAGATATTTCCCTTAATTGGAAACAGCTAAAGCAGTAATGCTTAGTGGGAAATAGAGAAATTCGACCAGACCTAAACTGTAAAATTTACTTAGACTTTGACCATCTAAACTTATAAAAAAAATAAAAAACAAAAAATAAAAAACAAAAAGAAAGGAAAAAATGAAAAGAAAAGAAAAAGATAACCCCAAACTGAATAATAAAGAAGAAATAAAAAAAATAAAAGAAGAAATAAAAAATGTAACACAAGAAGATGAACTTGAAATAGAAAACAATCAAAATGAAATAGAAAAAAATAGAAAACAAATAAAAAATAAAGCAAACAATAAAAAAAATAAAGAAAAAGACACAGAAAATATAAAATGGTTTATAAAAGTATTTATAAGCACATTTATTTTATCTATTGTGTTCTCATACATCTCTGCAAATGGAGTATCAAACTTAGGACTAATACCTGCAATTCTTATACTTTTACTTGTAATTGGAGTAGGTATATTATTTGATATAATAGGAGTTGCAGTAACAGTCGCAAATGAAGAAGAATTCCACGCAAAAGCAACCAAAAAAGTAAAAGGATCAAAAAGCTCAATAAAACTAATTCGAAATGCACCAAAAGTTGCAAATATCTGTGCAGACGTTATAGGAGACATATGCCGGAGTATTAAGTGGTGCAATAAGTGCATTAATAGCAGTCAAAATAACAAGTCAATTTGGTCTAAACTTTGATATGCAATTTATACTAAGTGCGACAGTTTCTAGTATAACAGTAGGAGGAAAAGCATTAGGAAAAAATGTTGCAAACAAAAACTCAACAAAAATAGTACATATAGTTGGAATTTTAATGAATAAATTTAATAAAGAAAATAAAAAAGAAAAAACATTATTAAGAAAAGAAAAAACAATTTAGAAAATAAAATATATAAAATAACTAAAATTAAAAAATAGAGAATATTTTACAACAAAATAGTATTATAATCTCTATTTTTTTATGCTATAATAATTATAAATTTAAATGGAATAATAAAATAATAGAAAAAAATAAAAAATATTAATTTAAAGCAATAAAATCAAAAAGGAGAAAAATATGAAAGTATTATTAACAGGAGCATCATCTGGCATAGGAAGAGATATGGCCAAAATATTAGCAGACAAAAAGTATGAATTAGTACTAGTTGCAAGAGACCAAAAAAGATTAGAAGAAATAAAAAAACAGTTAGAAGAAAAAACAAAAGTAGAAATAATATCAACAGATTTAAGTAATGAAGAAAATTGTAAAGAGTTATATAAAAACGTAAAAAATATAGATATATTAATAAATAATGCAGGATTTGGAGACTGTGGAAATTTTACAAAAACAAGCCTAGAAAAAGACATAGCAATGATAAAAACAAATATAATTGCATATCATATACTCACAAAATTATATTTAACAGATATGAAAGCAAAAAATTCAGGAAAAATTCTAAATGTAGCATCAATTGCCGGATTTATGCCAGGACCACTTATGGCAACTTATTATGCAACAAAAAACTATGTAGTAAGTTTATCAGAAGCAATAAGAGAAGAACTAAATAAAGAAAAATCAAAAGTAAAAATAAGCATATTATGCCCAGGACCTGTAAAAACAAATTTTGACAAAGTAGCAAATGTTAAATTTCAAATAAGGCAAGCAGAAAGTAAAGATATAGCAAGATATGCAATCAAAAAATTAGAAAAAGGAAAGTTCTATATAATACCTGGTATAGATGTAAAAATAGCAAAAATAGGTGCAAAAATATTGCCTAGGAATATAATTTCTAAGATATCATATATGGTGCAAAAAAGGAAAATATATTAAAAATATTGATTTTTATATTCACAAATGTTATATTAAGCTTAAATAAAAAAAGTAATTTGAAAAATAGAATAATAGATTAAAATAATAGAATAATATATAATAGAGTTAAATTGTAAAAAGCAAGATAAAAAAAGTAAAACAGAAAGCAAATATAAAAGGGCATATGAGAAATCTAAAAATAAAAATAAGGAGTAATTATGAAAGTTAAAAATTATAATAAAGAAAAAGGGTCAATTACATTATTTGTATTAATTTCAATAATATTTTTCTTAATAGTAGGAGTAAGCTTATATATTAGTATAAGTAATAAAAATATAGCTCAAACATCAGAAGTATTAAAAATTCAAAAAGAATATGAAGTAACAAATGAACAAATGGAGGAAATGTATACAAAAGTTATAGAAAACCAAAATGGATAAATACAAAAATATTGTAAAAAAAGTTACAGTTTCAAGCTTCTCTAAGATTTTTTACAGCCATAACATAAATTGCAACTAAAAAAATAGAGTAACAATAGTTACAAATCATTTGTAACTAACAATAATATCAATAATAAATAACATAAATAATAAAATAATATGTATAAAAAATATAATTGTAAGTTTATACTAAATATTATAGCAATTTTAATAATATTTTTATATAAACAACTTATAATTTGTTATACATATTTTTTTATTGTATAGGCAAAATCGGCTTTTTAGGTAAAATAAAAAAACAAATCTTAAAAAGTATACATAACATTAACTTGACAAATAAAGATAAAATTAGTAAAATATACTAGAAAGTAAAGGAGAAAAATATGCAAAATAATAAAAAGTTCTTTGAACAATTAATATCAAGAACAAAAATATATCTAATAGTAATATTAATACTACTAATAATAATCAGCATAGAAGACAATAGATGGATAATACCATCAATAATAATATACATAATAACAGTAAGCTATGCAATATTAACAGACAAAAAGAAAAAAAATGAACTTACAGAAACAATACAAGACTTAAGCATAACAGTAGACACAGCAGCAAAAACAAGTCTAATAAACTCACCATTTCCACTTATAATAATAGAAACAAGTGGAAAAATAATCTGGAGAAGTTCAAAATTCGTATCTGAATTTGCAAATGTAGACATAGGAAACTATATAGAAGACATCACATATGACCTACAAAAAGAAATAGAAACCAAAAAAGAACAAACAGATAAAACAGCAATAGTACAGATACAAATAGGCCAAAAAACATACAATGCAATCGGAAAATATGTAAAAACAAGCAAAAACAAAGAAAAAAGCAAATATATAATAATAATATACTTTATAGACATAACAGAAAGTATAAAACTTCAAAAAGAATACACAGACTCAAAATCATGTGTCGGAATAATCATGATAGACAACTATGAAGAAAACATGCAACAAATAGAAAACGAAGAAAAACCACAAATAACAGCAGAATTAGACAAATGCATATTTGACTGGACAAACGAAACAAACGGAATCCTAATAAAACAAGACAGAGACAGATACATCTATATATTCGAGCAAAGATACTTAGAACAAGTAAAAGAAGACAAATTTAGCATATTAGACAAAATAAAAGAAATACAAACAAAAGCAAATGTTCAATTCACACTAAGTATAGCAATATCAAATGAAGGAATGCAAGACAAAGAAAAATACAAATCAGCCCAAACTGCAATGGACATAATCCTAGGAAGAGGAGGAGACCAAGCAGTAATTCGAGAAAACGAAATATACAAATTTTATGGAGGAAGAGCCCAAGAAGTAGAAAAAAGAACAAAAGTAAAAGCAAGAGTAGTAGCACAAGCACTAGAAAACCTAATCCAAGAATCAAACAAAGTAATGATAATGGGACATACAAACCCAGACATAGACGCAATGGGATCAGCTATGGGAATATATAGGCTAGTAAAAGAACTCGGAAAAAATGCATATATAATAACATCAAACGAAACAACAACACTACAAAACTTCAAAGAATCCTTAGAAAAAGAAGAAGAATATGAAGACACTCTAATCAGCAAAGAAGTTGCAGAAGAAAACATAGATGAAAACACACTACTTGTAATAGTAGACACACATAAAATAAACTATGTAGAAGCACCAGAACTACTAAAAAAGACAGAAAAAATAGTAATAATAGACCATCACAGAAGAAGTGCAGACTACATAGAAAATGCAACACTAACATTCCAAGAAGTATATGCATCATCAGCAGCAGAACTAGTCACAGAAATACTTCAATATGTAAGCAAAAAAGTAAACTTAAAAACAATAGAAGCAGAAAGTCTATATGCAGGAATAATGATGGACACAAAAAACTTCACATTCAAAACAGGAGTAAGAACATTTGAAGCAGCAGCATACCTAAGAAAATGTGGAGTAGATATAATAAGAGTAAAAAAATGGTTCCAAAGTGACCTAACAAGTTTTATAAAAATAGCAGACATAGTAAAAAAAGCAGAAATAGTAAATGACACAATAGCAATAGCCATATACACCAAAAAAACCAAAGACGCAAGCTTAATCTGTGCCAAAGCAGCAGACGAACTACTTACAATAAGCAATGTAACAGCATCATTTGTCTTAGGTCATATGGGAGACAAAATTTGCATAAGTGGAAGATCAATAGGAGATATAAATGTGCAAATAATCCTTGAAAAACTAGGCGGAGGAGGCCATATCACACTAGCCGGCGCTCAAGTTGAAGGAATGACAATGGAAGAGACTAAGCAAGAATTAATAAATAGAATAAATGAATACTTTTCAGAAATAGAAAATTAGATAAACTTTTTGGGGACGTTCTTTAAAACTCATGAAGCAAAAAATAAGTTGCTAATATCTTATTTATAAAACTTCATGAACTTTAAGGAAAGTCCCTAATGTGATTAAGTTAAGAAAAATATTTATATCCGCCCCAATAGTAAATAGCAAATTAATTTAAAAATATTTTCCTACTCATTGCATTCAGAAAGAGTTTGTAGGGCTTTCTCACGAGCCTCTTTCACTCAGGC
>CALXUX010000114.1 GCA_944391785.1 uncultured Clostridia bacterium | reverse complement strand
AATTCTTTTATTATTTTTTCTTGTATTTTATTTAATTTTAAATCATATGCAAAAGTTAATTTCAATTTTTTTCACCTCACTATATTGTTTATATCATATCAAACAAGTTTTCGCAAGGCTTTTTTTAATTTTCTTCTTCCTTTTCATATTTTCATTAATTATAATTAATTAATTACAAACATTAGTTTATAAGTGAAATTTTGCAATTTCCTATAACTTAAAAAAAGATTTTTTTAATTATCTTTTTGATATATTAAAAAAATCTTTTCTATCCAAATTATTTTCTAAAAAACAATTTCTATTTTGCATAATCCACAACACGTGTTTCCCTTATTACATTTACTTTTATTTGACCTGGATAATCCATTTCGCTTTCTACTCGTTTTGCTATTTCATGGGCTAAAACTGTCATTTTGTCATCTGATATTTTTTCTGGTTCTACAATTATTCTAACCTCACGCCCAGCTTGTATTGCGAATGATTTTTCTACACCTTCAAATGAATCTGCAATTTCTTCAAGGTTTTGTAACCTTTTGATATATGCTTCTAGTGTTTCCCTTCTTGCTCCTGGTCTTGATGCTGAAATTGCATCTGCTGCTTGTACTAATACTGCTTCTAAGCTCATAGGTTCTACATCTCCATGGTGTGCTTCTACTGCATTTATTACTAATGGATTTTCTTTATATTTCTTTAAGATTTCAACTCCTATTTCAACATGTGTTCCTTCCATATCATGGTCTAATGCTTTTCCTATGTCATGTAATAATCCTGCACGTCTTGCAAGTTTTGGATCTAGTCCTATTTCGTCTGCCATTATTCTTGCAAGATTTGATACTTCTATTGAATGGTTTAATACGTTTTGACCATAACTTGTTCTGTATTTTAGTTTTCCAATTAATTTTACTAGGTCTGGATGTAAGCCTATTACTCCAGATTCTAATACTGCTCTTTCTCCTTCTGATTTGATAGTTTCTTCTACTTCTTGTTTTGCTTTTTCTACCATTTCTTCTATTTTTGCTGGATGTATTCTTCCATCTTCTATTAGTTTTTCTAGAGCAATTTTTGCAACTTCTCTTCTTAATGGGTCAAAACCTGATAGTACCACAGCTTCTGGTGTATCGTCTATTATTAGGTCTACTCCTGTTAGTGTTTCTAGTGCTTTTATATTTCTTCCTTCACGTCCTATTATTCTTCCTTTCATATCGTCACTTGGTAGTGCTACGATTGATACTGTTGTTTCTTGAGAGTGATCTGCTGCACATTTTTGAACAGCATATGTAAGAAGTTCTTTAGCATTTTTGGTTGCTTCTTCTTTGGCTTTTTGGTTTGCTTCTCTTATTTTTACTGCTTTTTCTGTTACTAATTCTTTTTCAATTTCTTTTAGCAATTTTTCTTTTGCTTCTTCTTTGGTTAGGTTTGCTATTTGCTGTAGTTTTTCAACTTCTTTTTCATATAGCTCTCCTATTTTGTTTTCTTGCTCTTCTACTTCTTGCCATTTTTTGTCTAACTCTCTTTCTTTCTTTTCAAAGTTTTCTGAACGTCTGTCTAAACTTTCTTCTTTTTGAATTATTCTAGCTTCTTGTTTTTGTACTTCGCCTCTTCTTTCTTTAATCTCTTGATCTAATTCTTTTCTGCTTGCCATAATTTCTTCTTTTGCTTTGATAATTTCTTCTTTTTTCAAATTTTCAGATTCTATTTTGGCTAAATCTAATATTCTTTTAGCTTCTTGTTCTGCACTTCCTAGTTTAGATTCTGCAATCTTTTTTCTATATGCCATTCCTATTAAAAAGCCGTACTGCAATTGAGATTAAGACAGAGACTACTATACCTGCTACATACATAAGTATACACCTCTTTCTTATTAAATTTTCAATGTTCGAATCAAATATATCTATTTTTTATTTTTATATATTTTTTTCTTCCTTTTATATTTTAACTTTATTATTGTAAACTGTCAAGTAGTTTTCAAAGAATTTTGTCATATGGCATTTTTATAGGTTACATTCACAACCTTATGCCAATATGTAGAGAAGCGTCAAGTGGAGATTATATAAATAATTTCCACTTGACGCGGTTCATTTTAGCCGTAAATCGTAACTTTTATAGTTATAATTCACACCTAATAATTTAAATATATAGAGAAGTGCCAAATGAAGGTAATATATAATTTTGTTTATTTTTTTGTTTTTTGGAGATTATAATCAAGAGGTGAAAATATTGAATCAAATTTTATTTTCTAAAGATTCTTCTAAGAGTAAAAAAGATAAAATTAAAGTTTATAAAGTTATTTTGTTTTTTTCTATTTTTATTATTGGCATTTCTGCTGTTTTTATTGCTTTTTTTAATTTTAATAAAAATCGATATAAATCCATGTCTACTAGAATTTCTGATAATTTCGAAACTTTAAAGTTATATGCTGATAATAATAATTTTGATAATTTTAAAAATATTTCTGGCAATATAACTAATAGTGATCACAATATAAATACAATCATAGGAAATATTAGTATTCCTAGTTTAAGTTTAGATTTGCCCTTTTTTTCATTTTTAGATGACTCCTATCTTTCTATTTCACCTTGTAGATTTTTTGGAAATATGCCCCCTTCTCGTGGCAATTTGTGTATTGCTGGACATAATTATGATAATGATGAATTTTTTAGTAATTTAAATAAATTAAAAAAAGATGATCAAATTATTATTTATGATAATTTGGATCACCAGTTTTTGTATCTAGTTTATGATATTTTTGAAGTTTACGAGAATGATCTTTCTCCCATTTATAATTTTGATACTTCAAAATCTATTTTGACTTTAGTCACTTGTAATAATTTAAATAAAAATCGATTGATTGTTAGGTGTGATATGGTATCTTCATAATTTTTTACATCCATTGTAATGTACTGTTTTCTGTATCTTTTGCACTTTTTTTCTTTGATTCTACATCATCTGTCCATATGTATCCAAAAAGCGTTATTCCAATTAGAATAAAATCAATTCCTATGCAACACATTAATTTTACTGATAAATTGTTGAATTCTTCTGGTAAATTAATTAGTTGTGCTCCATGAATTATTGCAATTATTATAAATATTCCTAAAGGAATTGCTGAAATATAACTTTTTTTCAATTCTCTTGCTAAAAATATTAGTATTATTGTTACTGCTACCATTAGTATTAATGTTAGTGGATTTGTCATGTCTAGAATAAACATCTTTTTTCCCCCTTATTTTCTTTTGTTTATGTTTTTTATATGTAGTTTTTTATATTTTATGAATTTATTTGTATAAAGTTAATTATTTTAATTTTTTTTCTATTAATTCTGCAATTTTATTTGCTTTTTTTGTTATATCTTCTTGGTCTTCTCCTTCAATCATTACTCTTACTAATGGTTCTGTTCCTGAAGGTCTTATTAGTACTCTTCCATTTCCTGCAAATTCTTTTTCTAATTTTTCTATTGCTGTTTTTATTTCTTCATCTTTCTTATAGTCATATTTTTTGTTGCTGTTTACTTTTGCGTTTACTAGTACTTGTGGATATAATTTTACAATTTTAGCTTCTTCAGATGCTTTTTTGTTATCTTCTAACATTGCTTGTATTAGCATTAATGATGTTAATATTCCATCTCCTGTTGGGTTATAGTCAAGTAGTATGATATGTCCTGATTGTTCTCCTCCTAAGTTAAAACCGTCTTTTAGCATTTCTTCTAATACATATCTGTCTCCTACATTTGTTTGTAATAGCTCAAGTCCATTGTCTCTTGCATATTTATGAAGGCCTAAGTTACTCATAACTGTTGCAACTATTGTGTCTTTTAATAGTTTACCTTTTTTTCTTAAAGATTGGGAAATTATAGCCATTAGTTTGTCTCCATCTATTTCTTCCCCCTTTTCGTCTATTGCAAGACACCTGTCTCCATCACCATCATATGCCACACCTAGAGATAGTTTGTTTTCTACTACATATTTTTTTAGCATTTCTAGATGTGTTGAACCACAGTTTTCATTTATATTTGTTCCATTTGGTGTATTGTTTATTATTTTATATTTTATTCCTAGTGTTTTAAATACTTTTTCTGCTACTTTATATGTTGCTCCATTTGCAGTATCTATTCCTACTATAAAATCTTCTCTATTATATTTTTCTATGTTGTCATCAAAATTTTTTCTGAAGAAATATACATATTCTTCTACTAAATCTTTGCAATCTTCTGATACTCCTATTTTGTCATTTATTGCTGTTAGCTCTTCTATTTTTTCAGATTCCATAACTTCTTCTATTTCTTCTTCTAGAGTGTCTGGTATTTTCATTCCTTTGTTGCTGAAGTATTTGATTCCATTAAATTCAAATGTGTTGTGTGATGCTGAAATTACAACTCCTGCATCTGCTTTTAGTTTTCTTGTTAGGTATGCTACTGCAGGTGTTGGTATTACCCCTAGTAGTTTTACTTTTGCACCATAACTTAAAAATCCTGCTGTCATTGCACTTTCGATTAATGTTCCTGATAGACGTGTATCTCTTCCAATTAAGATTGTAGGTGTTGATTCAGAGTGTTTTGCAAGTACATATGCACCTGCTTTTGCAACTTTATATACTAATTCTGGTGTAAGTTCTGTGTTTGCAATTCTTCTTATCCCATCTGTACCAAAATATTTTCTCATTTTTTGTCATTTCCTTTCATGGTTTTATTATTTTACTTTATAATTTTATTAATTTTAATTTATAATAATACTTTAATTTTTGCAAATAATGATTTTAATGAATTTTATTTAATATCACTTTATTTAATTTTACTTTATATTGTTCAATTTCTTTTAATTTTACTTAATTTTATTTTAGTGCTATTTTTTTAACATCATTAGTAATTTTTCTTTGAATGTTAATGTTACTTCTGTTGGTTCTTCTATTTCTATTTTTTTGTTTGCTAAAGCAAGTTCTGGATTTATAGTTGTTAGTTCTTCTAATTTTCTTTCTCCTATAATATGTTTTATTTTTTCTAATGCGAATGGAATTTTAGGATATATTGAATTTTGCCTATGCACATCACTTCCTAAGAAATGTATCATATTATTTTCAAAAAATTTTCTAACTATAAATTCTGCTTTTTCGCCATATTGACCTAGTATGCTTCCATAGTTTGCTTGCATTAGACATCCTTTGCTTATTAAGTCATTTATTAGTTCTGGCTCTTTTTGGACAAAACTATATCTTTCTGGATGTGCTAAAATTGGTATTAGTTTATTTTCTTGCAATGAATATATTGCATCATATAGGTTTAGAGGTTCTTCGTTTAGTGGCATTTCAAATAATACATAACATGTGTTGTTTATTGTAGATGCTTTTCCTTCTTCTAGTAATTTCATCATGTTGTCTGATATGTATATTTCATTGCCAAGGTATAGGTCTGTTTCTATACCTTTTGGCTCTAAGTTTTCTTTAATTGCTTTTACCCATACATCTCTTTCAGGGACATCTGTTTCGTAATAGTTTTCTATGTAATGTGATGTTAGTACTATTCCATCAAATCCTGCTTCTTTTGCTTCTTTTATTAAATTAAATGTTTCGTCTATACTTCTTGATCCATCGTCTATATTTGGTAATATGTGTGTATGAAAGTCTATCATTTTTTTGTTTCCTCTCTTGTTAGTTTAAATTTTTCTTTTCTTGTTCTAGGTATGAATTTACTTGGTTTAGTATGTTGTTTGTTTTTTCTATTGTTTTATTTTGTGGGTTATTGTTTTTTGTTTCTTGATTTTGAGAAATAAAAGATGGTCTGTCTAATTGTTTATTAGTATTACTATTTCTATTTCTATTTTTATTTTCTTCTATTGTGCCTTGTGAAGTTCTTTCTATATTTCCTCTTTCAAAGATTATGCTTGATGCTGTTCTTGTTTTTAGCTTTTGAGCATTATTCATATATTCTAATGCTTTTTTTCCTCTGTTTGATTTTTTTGCTTTGTTCATTGTTGTAGAACCATAGTAATATGTTTGACTATATTTTTTTGGTGATATTGGTATTTTGTTTAATACTATACCTGCAATTTTTCCGCCAACATTTTGAATGTTTTTTACTACTTTATCTAGATTATCTTTTTTGGTTTCTTTACATGCTGTTACTATTACTGTCGTGTCAACAACCCTAGATAATATTACTGAGTCTGCAACTAGTGCACAAGGTGTTCCATCAATTATTATTAAATCACATACTTCTTTTAAATCTTCAAGTAGTTTAGCCATTTGTGATGATACTAATAATTCTGATGGGTTTGGTGGTATATTTCCTGCTGGTATTAGTAATAAATTTGGTATTTCTGTTTTTTGGATATATTTTGATATGTCTAATGTTCCATTTTCATCTGCATCCATACCAGATAAATAGTTTGAAAGACCTGGCCTTGGTGATACTTCGAATATTGAAAATAATCTTCCTTTTCTCATATCTGCATCTATTAATATAACTTTTTTTCCTGCTTGTGCAAATGTTACTGCTAAGTTTGAAGATACATAGCTTTTTCCTTCTCCTGGCATTGTTGATGTTATTTGCAACGTTTGTAATTTCTTTCCACCATTCATAAATTGTATATTTGTTCTTAGTGTTCTAAATATTTCAGAAATTGGGGATTTGGGATCTTTTTGTGCTATTAATTCTTTTTTCATTATCTATTTCCTCCTTTTTCTGTTATGTTTAATGGAATTTCTGCTATTACTGGGATTTTGAATGCTTTTTCTATTTCTTCTCTTGTTTTTACTGTATTGTCTAGCATATTTAATACTAAAGCATATATTACTGCAACTACTATACCAATAAATGCAAAAATTATTACATCTTTTGTGTGATTTATATTTGATGGTGTTGTAGCTTCTTCAGCTTCATCTACTACATTAACATTGTTTATATTGTATATTTCTGCTACTTTGTCTGCAAATACATTTACTATTTCATTTGCTATTTTGTATGCATAATTTGGATTTTTATTTGTTACTGATATTTTTATTATTTCTGTGTCTTCTACAGATGTTACATTTATATTATTTTCTAGTTCACTTTCACTAATTGGCAGTCCTAAATTAGATATAACGGTTCTTACTACATCTTTACTTGTTATTAATTCACTATATGTTGAAACTAATTTTGAGTTTAATGTTAAGTCTGTTGTAGTTATTGTGTCTTGGCTTGAATCAGTTCCATCTGAATTTTGACCTACTAGTAATATTCTGGTTGATGATGTATATTCTGGCGTTACAAATCCTATTGTGTATATTATTCCTATTACACAAAAAATTGCTACTATTAATACTATTTGTATCTTTTTGTTCCAAAAAATCATAAATAGCTCTTTTAAATCTAATTCTTCCATTAAGTCCTCCTTGGTTTTTAAATTACTTCTATAGTATATATATAAGTTTAAAAAATTTCAAGTGTTTTTTTGTTTTTTATAAAGATTACTTTTTTAAATTAGAATTTAGTTATAATTTACTTATATATTTCTTCTTTTATAATAATTTTTTTATAAACTTTAAATGAGACATTTATTTTTTATTAATTGTTTTTCTTCCTATAGATTCATATATAATATGTGTTTTTTTCATATCTTCTAAATCATAACAATTTCTTCCATCTATTACAAGAGGTGTTTTCATTAATTTTTCATATAAACTTATATCTAATTTTTTTACAAAATCCCATTCTGTAAATATGAAACAAATATCTGCATCTTTTAAAGTTTCTTCTATACTCTTACAATATTTTATTTCTCTTGGATATATTTTTTTGAAATTCTTTTCTCCTATTGGGTCATATGCTTTTACATTTGCTCCATCATCTAATAAAATTGGAATATTATCAAGTGATGGTGCTTCTCTTAAATCGTCTGTGTTTGGTTTAAATGTTAGTCCTAATACTGCTACATTTAATCCTTCAAATGTTTCATAATATTTTCTTGCTTTTTTTATTAATTTTAGTTTTTGGTTTGAGTTTACTTCTATTGCTGCTTTTACTGTTTTTAATTCATAATCATAAAAGTTTGCAAGCCAATGTAGTGCTTTGGTGTCTTTAGGAAAACATGATCCTCCATATCCAATTCCAGCTTTTAGGAATTTGTCTCCTATCCTAGAATCTAGTCCCATTCCTTTTGATACATCTTCTATATTTGCTCCTACTATTTCACAAAGGTTTGCTATTTCATTTATATATGATACTTTTAGTGCTAAGAAATCGTTTGATGCATATTTTATCATTTCTGCACTTTCTCTGTTTGTTACAACATAGGGTTGGCCAAAACCATCATATACTTCTTTCATTATTTTTTCTGCATGTTTTGATTCTACTCCAAGGACTATTCTTTGGGCATGCAGTGTATCTTTTACTGCTGTTCCTTGTGATAGGAATTCTGGATTTGATACTACTTCGATTTTTACATCATTTTTTAGGTGATCTTTTATGTATTTTTCAATTTTTTTGTTTGTTCCTATTGGTACTGTTGATTTTATTACTATTATTACATCTCTTGCTACATTTTCTGCTATTTCTTTTGCAACTTCATATACGTATTTTAGGTTTGCACTTCCATCTTTTTTTTCTGGTGTTCCTACTCCTACATATATTACTTCTGCATCTTTGTATGCTGTTTTGCTGTCTAGAGTGAATGTTAGTCTTTCTTTGTTTTTGTGCATTAATTCTTCTAGGCCTGGTTCAAAGATTGGACTTTTTCCTTCGTTTAACATTTTTATTTTTTCTTCTACTACGTCTACACAAGTTATGCTGTGCCCTATTTCTGATAGGCATACTGCTGTGACTAGGCCTACATAGCCTGTTCCTGCTACTACTATTTTCATTTTTTTACCAATCCCTTCTATTTTTCTCTTTAATTTATACTATATTATTTATATAATCTTTAGTAGCTTGTTTATTTTCATGGATAACCATTGGGTTACCTATTACTATTGAATTGCTTGGTATATCTTTGTTTACATAACTATTAGGTGCAATTAATACATTATCTCCGATAGTTATATTTCCTACTATTACTGCATTTGTACCTATCCATACTTGATTTCCAATTTTGGGGCACCCTTTTCTTTTTCCTCTATTTTCTTGTCCTATTGTAACTCCTGTTCCTATGTTTACATTTTTTCCAAGTATAGCATCTTTATTAATAATTATTCTACCTCTATGACCAATATAAAAGCCTTCTCCTATATTAGTTTTTTCTGATATTTGGATCATTGTTTTTCTTGAAATTAAATATAATTTTATTTTATAATATAATTTAATTATTTTATTTGAGGCTGAACGTGCACATCTCATATTATAAATATATTTTATTTCAAGAGGTCTAAATATTCTTCTTTTTAAAGTTTCCTTACCTCCATAATATCTGTATATATCTTTTTCAAAAATTTCATTTTTCATAATTTTTATTCACCAACATTTCTAATCTCTTCTCTTCTTTTCTTTTTTTCTTTTTTTCTTTTCTATTTATTAAGATACAATGTTTTCTTTTTTTGTTATAATATTTTTTATTCTTTCTACTAAATCTTTAAATTCTTGTGTTCTATGGAAAAATAGTAAATACATAATTATTGATGCTAATGTATAGATTATTGCTTTTAGTATTATTGCTAATATTCCTGTATCTTTTATAAAACTTGTTAATATATAACAAATAAATATATTTATTATCACAATAATAGTATATAAAATATACTTTTTAAAATAATCTGATACTTTTCCATCAATTTTATATTTATATATTAAGTATGGGTCTACCCATGTTGTAGTTAATAATCTTGAAATTGAAGTAGCAAGTAATATTCCCATTAATCCTATATATTTTCCTAATATTATAGATAATACTATATTTATAATAGCTGCAACAATTGGTGAATATTTGCCTTTGTTAAAAAGTCCCATAGTATTTCTATATGTAAATGGTGCAAATTGGATTCCATTAATATAAAAATGTAATACTATACTAATTACAATTCCTATTGATAACAAATATTCTTCACCAAGCCATATTTTAATAAAAGGATTTAATAAAATAAATAATGCTCCCCCACAAAATCCATATATTAACACTGATATAAAAAACAATTCATATAATACTTTTTCCTTTTGCTTTTTTGTACCAATAGCATTTAGATTTCCTACACTTGCAGTAAAAACATTTAATATTTGACTAATAATTGATAAAATAGCATTTATTATTAATGTATAATTAGAATAAATTCCAACTACTGTTACTCCTAGCATAGAAGATATCAAAATGTTATCTGTTCCATTTAATATAACAGATCCAAATTTATATAATGTTAGTGATTTAACATTATTAAATATTTCTTTTTTCTCTTTTTTGTCTAATTCATTTTTGTTTTTATATTTTATATAATCATACATTTTGTCTGCTTTTTTAGATACTGCAAAATTATTTAAAAAAGTACATATTATTTGTATTATTAGATATAATATATAATTTTTAGTAAATAATAATATTAACATTTGAAATATAGTTTGTATAATAGTGAAAAATAATTTGTAATAATTTATAATATATTCTTTTTGATGGCCAGATATAATTGATTTTTTATATGTAAAAAAATAAGATAAAGAAGTATTTGCTAAAAATAAAATGTAAATTAATATTATGTTTTCTTTTATATCTGGTACATCTTTTATAATAAAATCAAAAAATGGAATTACGCATAATCCAACTATTGCTACTATTACTCCAATAGTAAAATATGCTTTTTTATAAAAATTCATTAAAGCTTTTATTTTATTTTCATCATTTTCAGCTATTGGTTTATACATACTATATATAATAGCATTTCCTATTCCAAGTTCTGCAAAAGATAATACTGTTAGGATATTAGTAAATAATCCATTAATTCCTAAGTATTCATTTCCTAGCATGTTTATAAATATTGTTCTTGAAACAAAATTTAATATAATATTTATAAATTGAGCAATTGATGCTACTTTTGCATTTTTTATTACATTTGTAGTTCTTGACTCTTTCATCTTTTCTCACACCTATTTACTTAAAAGTTTTTCTTTTAAAATTGTAGATGATATATTTTTAGTGTATGGAAAATATACACATTCGACCCCTACTTCACTTAATTTTTTTTCATTTTCTTTATATAAATCTGAATTTTTCCAGTCGTCTCCATGAAAAATAACATTAAAATGTAAATCTTCCCATGCTTCAAATTTATTCATATTTTTTTGTGTATAAACTTCATCTACATATTTTATTGCACTTACTATTTCTTTTCTTTCTTCAAATGGTATTACAGGTGTTTTATGTTTATATTCTTTAACTAATTCATCTGTACTTACTCCAACAATTAAATAATCACATAATTCTTTTGCTCTTTTTAAAATATTCAAATGTCCTACATGAAATAAATCAAAAACTCCTGTTGTATATCCTATTTTATATTTTTTTCCCATTTTATATTTTCCTCCTAAAATTATTGTTCAAATTTATATTCTTCACCATCTTCAAATTTTATTTTCATTGGATTGTGTGTAACTCTTTTTTCTTCTGGTGGTAATTCCATATAATTGTTGCCATATATTTTTTTTAATACATATTCATAATCATTTGGGACATTATACCTCTTTCCTTCAAACTCTAATTCTTTTGCTGGAAGATACTTGTCCTTTGGATGTACTTGTTTTTTTATGCCATATTGACTCCCAAAATTCATAAAATATTTACTTTCACCTTTATTTTGCATCTTCATTATAATTGTGGTTAATCTCGCATTTAGATTTGCATTTGTAATTAGTGCTAGAATTGTTTTAAATATATTTTTTTCTTTACTATTTACTTTATTTAAAGTTAATTTTCTTAGTGATAAAATGATCTTCCATTGCAATTTTAAAGTTGAAGAATTTTCTTTTTTTGTATTATCTAATGGAAATATGTCAACCCAAATTCCATTTTCTATTTCACTTTCTTTAACAAATCTTTCCTGATATATTGTATTTTTCATTCTAACTTTAGCAAATGGTTGCCAATATTTTTTATTTCCTTTACAGTCATCTATAATAAATCTATCATTATTTATTTCTTGTTTTGCAATTTTTAAGAATTTTTCATAGTCTTTTCTTGGCATGGCTATATCTAAATCGTCATCCCATGGAATAAAACCTTTATGCCTTTTGGCTCCTAGAAGTGTACCTCCTATTAAAAAATAATTTATTTCGTTTTTTCTACATATTTTTACAATTTCATCTAAAATTTCTACTTGAGTTTTATGTAATTTATTTAATATTTCTTTTTTCATTTTTATTCTTCCTTACTTATAATTTATTTTAAGTTTAATTTTTATTATTTTTTAATTGCTTTTTAAAACAATCTATAAATTAATTTTACCTATTATATACTATTTTTTTATTTCATTATTTCTAAAATATAAAAATAATACTAAAGATTCTATTAAAATTATAAAGTTATTATATAATAACATTTTAAACTATGATTTTTGGTTCAAATTTTGAAACAATATGGTGTATAGTAATTATAAATAAAATAATTTTATTAGTCAAATTATATATTGAATATTTATTCTTCTAATTCACCTATCTTATACTTAATTATTTTAATTTCTATTTTTCAAAGTAATAAGTTATATTGTTTAACAAATTTGAAAATATATTATTAAAATCATTACTGATAATGTTATTAAGGTTAACACTTCCAAGTACTATACAAAATATAAAAATGGCTATTAATATAATAACAAGGTGACGATTTTTAGTATTTTTAAGGTAAATTAATAAATATATATTTATACACAAGATTGTTAAATTTAAAAATCTTGAAAAAATAGATCTATATGGAATCGAAAAAATATTTAATAATAATACTATTTCGATAAATTGTATAAATTTTTCAGGTAATTCTTTTGCTAATTTATTTTTAGATGTATAATATATATACATATATATTATTAAAAGCATAAAAGTTGCAGTATCATACAATTCTGTAAAAATGTTAGCTTCATTTAGCATATAACCATTAATTTTATATGCTATCATTGACAAACTAGGTATTAAACTAAATATTTGATATATAATACTAGGTAATAGAGCATATGCTATTAATGCTACAACGTAATATTTTTTTATACTCTTATAGTTAAAACATAATAATATTCTCAAAAGTATTATTAATATCATTGACATATGTATCAAAGCAGGAATTATATATAATAATTTGTAAACCCATTTCTTTTTTCCTTTTATATATTCTAGATAGAACCCTAAAAAGCCAACTACAATAGCCAAATATTGAGCTAATCCACTAATAAAGTTTATATGGTAAAACGTAAATAAAAATATTAACATCACAATCAGTGTAATTCCAGGTTTAATATCTTTTAACTTTGAATAATCTAATATTACATAAAAAGTTATAGCATATCCTATAAAAGTTATTATAAATTGCAATAAACTATTATTTCCTATTTGTGCTACTAAAAATTCTAAAATTACGAATAAGAATTTTGTATTATTAAACATATTTCTTTGCACAAATCGTTCAAAATCAATATTAGCATAATAACTATCCATTTCGAAATAGTATCTATATAAGTCATGTCCCTCTTTTGGATTAAAATTATAAGCAATCATTGCTAACAATAAAGCTAATAAAATTCCATAAATTACATTATGTTTTTTATCCATGACTATTCCTAATATTATAAGTGGGATAGCAATAAATGGTGCACAAGCAAATATAATTGTTACAAGTAAACTCATTTTTTCTCCTCTAATTATTTTTTAGATAAATATCACTTATTATTTGTGTCATTCTTTTTATTGAAAAACCTTGTTCTGTAAGCTTTTCTTTTATATCTATTTTTTGCTTATTTTTTATTTTATTTTCTATGTCATAAATAAGATCATTCTTTGAACAATTTAATTCAAAAAAATAAACTCTTGACTCTATTATATTAGTCTCCTTTGGAATATTATTTGATAAATAACATATATTATCACCTGCAAGGGCTTCTACTACTACTAGTGGAAATCCTTCATATAAAGATGGCATTATAAAAACATCAAACATATTCATAAAAATTGGAATGTCCTCTCTTAGTCCTGGCATTACAAAATAATTTTCTAAATTATTCTTTTTTATTAGTTCATTTATATAATCATATCTTTTTCCTTGCCCAACTAAAACTATCTTACATTTTTTATTTTGTTTTACTAATTCTTTTGCTAAACCTATAAAATATTCTTGATTTTTTACTTCTATAAAACTACCAACATGTCCAATCACAAAATCATCTTGTCCTATTTTCAATTCTTTTTTTAATTTTTGTATATCCTCATTTGACACATTTATGAATTTTTCTAAATCAATTCCATTTTTCAATATAATAAATTTTTTGTTTTTACCATATAAATATTTACCAGCATCTTCTCCACATGATATTTTTACATTAGAATATTTATTAATCAATATTCTCATAATTGACATATATATTTTCCTAAAAAATGTTTCTTTTTTTATATCGTTTGAACTATGTGAATGTGTAATTCTGATTTTTGTTCCTGCTATTTTGGCAATAGCTTGAATAAATCCAGAATAAAACATTACATGGCTATGTATTGCATCATAGTCATTTTTTTTTAAAATTTCATATACCTTTTTTAATTTATTTTCAGCAGGTAAAACTTTATATATATTTCCACCTAATTTTTTTATTTCTTCTTCATATTTTCCTTCTATTGAATTAAGACATAAAAAATCAAAATGTATTTTTTCTCTATCAATATTTCTATATATATTCATAATCATGGTTTCTGCTCCACCACGATTTAAATTACTAAGAATATGTAAAACCTTTACTTTTTTCATTATTTACTCCACTTTTCTACTAATTTCTCTAGCAGGATTTCCTACTACTGTTGTATTTTCTGGTACATCATGTATTACTACTGCCCCCGCTCCTATTATTGCATTATCTCCAATTGTAATAGGTCCTAGTATTAACGCATGTGCTCCTATCAAGACATTACTTCCTATTGATGGAACTTTTTCGTAACCAGATTTTCCTCCTATACTTACCCCTTGTAATATTTTGCAATTTTCTCCTATTTGTGTATTAGGATGAATTAATACTCCTAAACCCAAATGTGGAAAACTTGTACCTTTTCCAATTTTTGCTTTATAAGGTATATCACATGAAAAAAGTACTCTTATAATAATTCTAAATAATACTGCTATAAAGGTAAGCTTATATCGATAAAAAAAATTTTCTATTTTATATAATTTATATATCATTTTTTTCTCCTATATTATACTTAGATTTATTATATAAATCTAGATATATTTTTTCTAAACTTTTTGCACATTCATTTATGTCAAATTTACTTCTATCTATTTCTAATTTACTTTTTTTACTTTTAAACTCTAATATTTTTTTAGTCCAGGTTTTTAGATTTAGTTTTAAAAATTTTGTAGCTCCCATATCAACTTCTTTTGTAACTGTATTAGAAATATAACACTCTACATTTGTTGCCTGTGCCTCTACTATTGACATTGGTAAACCTTCTCTTTTTGAAGGTAATAGTAATAAATCAATACAATTTAATAATTTATTGACATCTTTCCTCATTCCTAAGAAAATTATATTATCTTTATATTTAAAAGTATGTTTTTTTAAATATTCTAATTCATTTCCATCTCCTATAATAACAAATTTAAATTTCTCATTTTGGGAAACTACTTTATTTATTATTTTTGATAAAAATTTTATATTTTTATCTTTAGATAATCTTCCAAGGAAACCAACAACAGTATATCCTTCTAAATTATATTTTCTTTTTAATTCATTTTCTAAATTATATTCGTAACTAAATTTATCTATTTCTATTCCATTTTTTATTATATAATAATTATTTGAATTACAAATTTTTTTATTATACCAATACTGTCCTGATTTCTCAGAACATGCAAAAAAATAATTGGTATATTTTTTGAAATTTAAATTTAGAAAAATACTAATTATATTCTTTATTTTATTTGAAGAATGTATGGTTGAATGTGTGTGCATTATTCTAATTGGAACTTCTAATTTTTTTGCCGCCTTCAGAAAAATAAATGTATATGTTGTAGAATGCAATTCTACCATATCATATTTATTATTTTTTAGTATTTCTTCTGTATATTTTTGTATTGTTTTTCTATTTTTAATTGATATTGGTTCATTTAAATAAAAAATATTACTCCCATTTTGTTTTAATTCTTCTTCAAATGTTTCTTCATATTTTTTCATTAATAAAAAATCTATTTGATATTTACTTTTATTAATTTTTCTATAATAATTCATAATTACTGTAGATACGCCACTGTCTTTCATCATATTGTTTACAATATATAATATTTTAATTTTTTTCATACATTTCTCCATTTTTAGTCTATTTTTAATATTTATCCGATTCGATATTTCCTAATCTACTATATTTTCAATCAGTATTGAGTTAGTATAAAATTTAATTTTTAAAATATAAATCTTTCTATTATTAGTGCTTTTCTATTTTAGTTGAGTCGGAATTATTGGTCCTATGTTTTATAATTCTTGGTTTATTCATAACTACTGTACTATCGCTTGGTATATCTTCAACAACAATACAATTTGCACCAATTCTTACATTGTCTCCGATCTTAACCTTCCCTATAATCTTTGCTCCGACACCTATATATACATTATTTCCGTATTACTGGTGCTCCCCTTGATTTACTATCTTCTAAATTATTGCTTCCGATTGTTACTTGGTGAAAAATTACGCATCCACTTCCTATTTTTGCATCTTTTGATACGTAAATTCCTGATAATCCATGTGGAGCTATAAATTTATTAATATTTTTGCTTATAGGAATTCCTGAATTTAGTTTTCTGTTTACCTTTTTACATTTATATAAGTATACATAGTATAATAATTTAAATTTATCTTCTTCATGTTTCAAACATTTATTTCTATTTTTCCAAAAAATATTAGTTTGATCTCTAAATATTTTTCTGGCTAAGCTTTCTATAAAATTCATAGCATTTCTCCTAAAATTTTATTTCCCTCTTTACTATAATAAGGAGCACAACAACAAGCTGGCGTAAAAGTTAATTCTCCAAAAATAATCTTTCCATCATCATTATATAAATCTACTCTTACAAATTTAAAATCTTCAGATAGTATTTCAGCATATTGTATCATTTTTTCTAGATTTTTTGGCTTTTCTATATCTTTATTAGAACTCCAATTTTTCTTTTCAAAATTTAACCTATTCCAGTTTAAATCATAATAGCTTAATTTAAGTTTTTCATCTCTTTCAGAGCAAACTAATATACATTTAGCTTTACCATTAAAGCAATATATTTTATAGTCTAATGGCATCTTTCCTTGATTATCACATAAATATTTTTCGCATATTATTCTAGGCTTTATATTTAAATAATGTAATTCTACAGTAGCTTGACCGTATTTTTCTTGCATATATTTTTCTAATTTTCTTTTTACTTTTTTAGTATCTAAATTTTCCTTATTTTTACAAATCACATTATATGCACATCCATGTGTACATTTTAGAGCAAATTTATTAGGCAATTTTTCAAAATCTATGTCATCTACACTATCATATACAAAATATAATTCATTTAATATATTTTCTAATCCCTTATTCTTCACATATCCTCTTACTTCATATTTGTCCGCACATTTTGAGATTAGCTCATTGTCTGCATAGCCTAATTTTAATATTGTAGTTTTTTCATTAAAATTTTTAGGATTTTTTAAATGTGGTATTTCTTTAGTTCTGAAAAAATATAATACACAACTACTGAATTTAGGAGATATTTTTGTTAATATTTCTAAACACTTTTTAGCACATTTTTTTATCATTTATATTCTCCTCCTCACAGCATTAATGCAATACCAAAAAAAGTTATATAAACTTTTAGGTATTGATAAATGTTCAACATTTCTGTATAAATTCCATGTTCTTTTAAGCGCTTTAAATTTATTAGATGAAAGTGTATTTTCACTTCTTCTATAGAAAGATAAATTTTCATCTAATCCATATGCTATATTTCCATTTTTTAAAACTTTCCACCAAGTTGCAGAGTCTTGTCCTCTTTTTACATTTGGCATTTTTATTAATTCTTTTCCTAATGTTTTCGCATCAAAAATTACAGTTGATGTAAATATTGTAGTATTTTTTAATGCTTGTTTATAATTTATTTTATCTGGAACTCTTACAATTTTTCCTGTTTTTGTTCCATCTTCTGTTACAAATTCATAACTTGTAAATGTAAAAGCATAATTTCCTTCTTTTATAAACTTTAATTGTTTTTCTAATTTTTCGTTATCCCATAAATCATCTGAGTCTAAAAATGCAATGTATCTTCCTTTTGCTTCTTCCATTCCTGTATTTCTTGCTATTGCTGCTCCTGAATTTTCTTTAAGGTTAATTAATTTTATTCTACTATCTTTAGTACTTGCTTCTTTTATAATTTCTGCACTTTTATCTTTTGAACAATCATTTACAAATAGTGCTTCCCAGTTTGTATATGTTTGGTTTTGTATTGTTTTTATTGTTTCTTCTAAAAATTTTTCACAGTTATATACTGGCAACACTATACTTACTAAATCTTCTATATATTCTTCATTCATATTCCTAACCTACTTCTTTGTATACTCTTTCGACCGGATTTTTTATTTTTAACTCATTTATTTCTTGCTTTATTCCCGCTTCTGATATTTCAGCATCTGCTTTTGAAAATACTGTTTTTATTGTTTCTATAATTATTTTCATATCAAATTTAAAACTTATATTATGTACGTATATTAAATCATAATCTATTTTTCTAAATATGTTTATACCATTTCTGCCTTTTACTTGTGCCAATCCTGAAATTCCTGGCAATACATCTGCTCTTTTCTTTTGAGTGTCTGTAAACCATTTATAGTATTCTGGAATCCATGGTCTTGGACCAATAAAACTCATTTCTCCTTTTAAAATATTAAATAATTGTGGTAACTCATCTAGACTTGTCTTTCTTATGAATTTTCCAACTTTTGTAACCATTTGTTCATGGGTTAAGTTACTTTCCAATTCCTTTCTTTTTGTTTTCATGGATCTAAATTTATATACATTAAATTCTTTCAAGTCTTTTCCAACTCTTCTAGATTTATATATAACGTTTCCTCCATCTTCAGCTTTTATGGCTATTGCAACTAAAGCCATTGGAATTGCAAAAATTATTATAAGAATTATTGCTAATATACAATCTAATATTCTTTTTATTACTTTATACATAAAAAATTAGCCCCCTTCTATTTTTTACTTTATTTTACTATATTAGAAATCGTATATTCAAGTGTCAAAAAATGTCATATGTTGTCTATCTTTTATAGTATAACATATTATGATTCTTTTGTCTACAATTTTTTTGTTCTTCGCAGTGCTTCTTCAATTACCTTATCCATATCATAATATTTATATTCACCAAGTCTCCCTCCAAAAACAACTTTTTTATCATTATCTGCTAAGGCCTTATACTTGCTATATAAAATACTATTTTTTTCATCATTAACAGGATAATATTCCTCTTTTCCTTTTTCCCATTTAATAGGATATTCCTTTGTAATAACTGTTTTCTTACTTTCAGTATCAAACTCAAAGTGTTTATGTTCAATAATTCTAGTATAAGGCACATCAAATTCAGTATAATTTACAACTGCATTTCCTTGATAGTTTTCCTCATCTAAAATTTCTGTTTCAAACCTTAGACTCCTATATTCTAGTTCTCCATATTTATAATCATAATATTTATCTATTGGTCCTGTAAATATTATTTTTTCTGCAATATTTTCTAGTTCATTTCTATGTTCGAAAAAGTCGCAGTTTAACCTTACTTCTATTCCATCTAACATTTTTTCAATAATTTTTGTATATCCACCTATTGGAATTCCTTGGTATTTATCATTAAAATAATTATTGTCGTAAGTAAATCTAACTGGCAATCTTTTTATTATAAAATTTGGAAGTTCTGTTGCTTTTTTGCCCCATTGTTTTTCTGTGTACCCTTTTACTAGTTTTTCATATATAGTTTTACCTACTAAACTTATTGCTTGTTCTTCCAAATTTTTTGGTTCTTTTATATTCGCTTCTTGTTTTTCTTCTTCTATTTTTTGTTTAGCTTCTTTCGGTGTAATTACTCCCCAAAGTTCATGGAATGTGTTCATATTAAATGGCATATTATATAATTCGTTTTTATATCTTGCAACAGGTGAATTTGTGTATCTATTAAATTCTGCAAATTGATTTATATAATCCCATACTTCTTTATTGCTTGTGTGGAATATGTGTGCTCCATATTTATGTACTCTTATTCCTTCTATTTCTTCTGTGTATATATTTCCACCTATGTGATTTCTTTTTTCGATGACTAATACTTTTTTTCCTCTTTTTTTGGCTTCATATGCAAATATTGCTCCAAATAGGCCTGAGCCTACGATTAGGTAGTCGTATTTCATTGTATGTTTCATTCCTTTCTTGTTATACTAAGATACTTTAGTACTTAAAAATTACTTTGTTTTAAGCTTATATTCCATTTAAAGAGTATTCTCACTTAATTTTACAACAACTATGCCATTTATTATTTTTATAGAATTATTCTCTGGATATATTCCCATATTTTTATATTCTTCAGTTTTAATTATTGAATCATATTCTTCTCTGCTACATATATCAATTCTTTTTCCTAAATATCTTTCATAGAATTGCTCGTTTAATACCATCCCATTAAAATTATTCCAAGTTTCATCATTATTTGATTGGAATCCCGTAGCATATTTTGTCATTTTTGACCTATAGTGAATTGTATCATTAAACATCCATTTCATATTTTCTTTATATCCATCTAAATTTTCTGCCTTTACTAATATGTCTAAAGATGTTGTATAATAATTTCTATGTACTTCTTCTCTTGCCATATATAAAGCATTATCTGCTAATATAAATGTCCATATTAAAACTATTGTTGTTATAATTATTAGAATTCTTATTATTTCTACTACTTTAGTTTTATATTTTTCTAATATTTCATATAATCTTAAATATGCTATATATACAATTAGTGCTGATTGTAATAACATTAAATTTATTGAATATGTAGGAGATATAATATTTATAATATTAATTGTTATTGGTAAAATTATTATACATAAGGCTATTATTAAAAGTTTTAATTTGCTTTTATATATCTTGTTTTTTACTATTATATATATCCCACTTATTCCTGAGATAAGAAATATTATAGCATTTAATATATGTCTTTTCCAATAATGATTATAAATTATACTATCTGCAAAAAAGTATTTATAAAAATTTTCATATGTATTTATTATAGAATCTTTTAATGCTAATATATTTTTTAAACCTAATGAATTTGCTCCACCATATGATGCAAGTGATAATCCTTGTACTTTTAAAATTATTATTGTAATTATATAATAAAGAATTGTTCCAATTACTCCTATTAGCAAATATTTTAATATATTTTTAAATATATTTTTTGCTTTTTCTTCTTCTTTTAAAGTATCAAATATTACTAGCATTATAATTAGTGTTGCACTTACTGCTAAAAATCCTTGATATATTGCTAAAGTAAAAAATATGCATAATGTGCTAATTATGTAATTCCATTTTCCACCTTTTCTCATAAAATATACTGCAAGTACTGAAACAAGCATTGCTCCACTATATGCATCAGCACAATAGATATAAAGAAAAGTATTTGCAATTTGTGGTGATACAGCTATAATTAGTGAAATTAATACACTGATTACTTTATTTTTTATATTAAATAATTTAGTAATAAATATACTAGTAAATGCAAGGAATGTTAAACTTATTATTACTATTAAAATGTGACTTACGATTCCACCTCTTGCCATATCAAAGAACTGTATTGCCCATCTTCCTAAAGTCTGTTCCCATTTTCCGGCAATACAGTATTGTCCTTTTTCTAAGGCATCTGCACATATAAGATTATTGCTGTATAAATAAAAGTGAGTTATTAGTCCTGAAATTAGTACTGTAAGTATAACTATTTTATTTTGCTTTATAAATTCTATTATTCTTTGGAAATATGTACTTTTTTGTGTATCCATACTTTTATTTTCTTCTTTCATTTTTTGCCCTTTCATTCTTATTTTAATTATCTATTTTATTTTACTCTAGTGCAATATTTATAAAGCATTGCTGCAACTTCTGCTCTTGTTGCTGTAGCTTGTGGTTTTATTGTGTTTTCATTAGTTCCTTCAATAACTCTTACACCAACTGCCCATTCCATTCCCGTTTTTGCAAAAGGTAGTATTTGGTTTGCATCTTTAAATTTACTTAAGTTTACAGTTTGCTTTTTATATTTACCTTTATATTCTGTATATTGTTTTAAAATTACAGCTAGTTCTTCTCTTGTTATTGCTCTGTCTGGTTCAAAGTTTCCTGCATCATTACCATGGACTATTCCATGCTTTGTTGCCCATTTTACTGCTACATAATAATATTTTGTTGTGTCTTGAACATCTGGGAATTTACTTACACCTGAAACATAAGGTTGTCCTTCCATTCTATGTAAAATTGTAACTAACATTGCCCTTGTTAAGTTATCTTCTGGTGCAAAGGTTGTACTATTATAACCAGAAATTATTCCATTATCATATGTATATTTTACTGCATCATGATACCAGTCATCTATATATATATCATTAAAAGGTGTGTTTCCTTTTTGTTTTTTCTTTTTTAAACCAAATTGGTCTACAACTGCTTTCCCATCAGCTTCAGCAAGTTTTTTAAGGTCTGCATCAGAATCTATAAATTTATAATCTGAACCTTTTAAAAAGCAATGTTCAATTATAGCAGCAGGTACTCCTTCTCCAGCTTCTACCTTTGCTGGTACTGCTCCTGCAGGTGAAATATCTCCATCATCTATTTTACAGCCTCTCATGCAATAACATATTATTCCATAATAATCTGCCCTAGTTCCATCTGAGTAAACATCAGTTGTATCACTTCTTAAACTAGTTTTTACTCCTCTATTTGCTATACCTAATCTTCCTAAATTGCTTAGTACTTTATTGCCAAAAGCTGTCATGTTTTTATTGTATTTATCTAAAGAAGTATTGGCTGTTACCCAAACTTCTGCACCATTTGCAGTTCCACTATCCAAACTATTTAAATGTATACTTAATACTAGATCTGCTTTTTTCTCTCTTGCAAAAATAGCTCTATCAAAAATTTCTAAATCTCTTCCTGAAAGTCCATCATGTGTCATATATACTGTTACATCATAATCTGATAAATAATCACGTAAATATCTTGCAATTTTTAAATTTAGGTCTTTTTCAAGTTCTCCTCCTTGTGCCACCGCTCCTGATTCAGTTCCTCCATGTCCTGGGTCTATTACTACAGTAAAGCCAAAAACTTTTCCTGAAAATAATATCATTGCAAGCACAAATAAAAAGCTAATAATATATTTTTTCTTCATAAAAATTTCCTCTTTCTTTATTAAAATTTTATCTTTAATATTTTATATCATTAAGGAAAATATTTCAACATTTTATATGCTTTTTTTACAAAATTCAATTTGGTCATTCTGGGACAGGTCCCAATTAACCATTTTTGGTTATTTGGGGACAGGTCTTTAAAAAAAATGGTCAATCGTGACCTGGTCACGATTAACCATTTTTTATTTTATGTTTATACTATATTTATGAAGCATTGCTGCTGCTTGTGCTCTTGAGACTTTTCCTTGTGGGTTTAGTGTGTTTTCTCCTGTTCCTGTTATTACTCCTGAGCCTACTGCCCATCTCATTTCCCAGATTGCGAAGTTTGATACTTTGTTTCCGTCTTTGAATTTGCTTAGGTCTCCTGTTTTGGCTTTATATTTTCCTTTATATCTGCAGTATTTGTTTAACATTACTGCTAATTGTTCTCTTGTTATTGGGTCATTTGGTCCAAAGTTGCCATTGTCATATCCACTTACTATATTATTTTTTGTGGCCCATTTTACTGCTACATAGTAGTATTCTTTTGTGTTTTGCACATCTGGGAATTTACTTGTTCCTGAAACATATGGTGCTCCTTCCATTCTGTGTAAGATTGTGACTAGCATTCCACGTGTTAGGTTCATTTCTGGTGAGAATGTTGTATTTGATGTTCCTGATATTATGTTGTTATTATAGCAGTAGTTTACTGCGTTTGCATACCATGTTGATTTGTCTACATCTGTAAATGGTGTTACATATACTACTATATTTTTTGTGTCTGGTCCTAATTTTACTGTTATTGTTGCTACTCCACATTTTTTACCTTGTATGTTTCCTGATTTATCTACTGTTACAATTGAATTATCGCTACTTGTATAGCTTGCACAATTTGCGTTACATTTTGCTCCATTATTGTATATTGTGATTGTTGCTTTTTCGTTTGGTTTTAATCTTTTATTTTCTGGATTTGTTGTTAGTTTTATATATTCATCTCCAACATATATTGAATATTGTCCTGTTTTATTATTAGATTTTGTTACTTGCTCTGCCTCACCTGTTCCAAAACATTGAACCCAATATACATTTCCATTTACTACAAAACATCCTAT
The DNA here is from genome assembly GCA_944391785.1 of uncultured Clostridia bacterium. Classification (GTDB taxonomy): domain Bacteria; phylum Bacillota; class Clostridia; order TANB77; family CAG-508; genus CAG-269. The sequence goes on along the minus strand of CALXUX010000114.1, from coordinate 8,591 downwards.
TCCTATGCTTTTATATCCTGATCCTAATATATTTGCCTTGTGTCCAGAAGAAAACATCCAAGCATCCATAACAGCTTCTGGAGTGCTATATGGCATTGCTATATTTTCTCCATCCATTTTAGATGTAATTGAAAAGCAAGATAATCCTGTTGGTCTATCATGGCTAAATTTAACACTAAGTTCTACTGCTCTTGTCATTGCAGATTCTAGTAGTTCTTTATCCATTGTTAATGGGTCTAGTCTATTTGCTTTTCTTTCTTTATTTACTATATCTAATACTTTGTATGCATAATCATAGTTTTTTGTTCCTTCTTTTGTTATTTCAGTTGCTGCTACATAATAATACCTTGAATTTGTACCGAATTTAACAAGTCTTGTTTTTGATATATCTAAGGTTACACTTGCATCAAATGCATTTTGGTCTATTATTTTAACACTTGATGGAATTACTACATTTTTTAATGATGTGCAATACATAAAACACTGTTGACCTATTTCTTCTACTCCATTTAGGAAAGATAGGTCTGTTAATGAAGTACAATTTACTATAGCTTGCAAGTCCAATTTTTTAATTTTTGAATTAAGAGTTATTTTTGTCAATTTACTACAATCCATAAATGTTGCATTTGGTAAAGTATCTATACTTGCATTAATATTTGCTGTTTCCAAATTATGTGCACTTGAAAATTGTGCAGTTTCCATTTTTGTTACAGTATTTGGTATTGTCATTGTTTTTACAGTAGAATATGTAAATACTCCATATTGCATAGTTGTTACTGTGTTTGGTATTACTATGGTATCTGCTTTTGCACCCTTGAATGCTTGTCTTCCTAGTTCAGTTACTTTTTTTCCATTAATTGTTGAAGGGATATTTATAGTTGTTACAGCTTCTGTTTTTGTATATTTTGTTATTGTTACTGTTCCATCTGATTTTACTTCATATTCATAGTCTCCTGATGTTGCAGCATTTGTATAGTTTATGTTAAATAGTATAATTGCTACAAATATAATTATGGATATTAAAATATTTCTTTTAATTTTAATCATTTCTAATTTTCCCCCTTATAAATATTATAATTTAGGACTTTATATTATATATTTTTAAATATTTGAAAAATCTTTTACTTTTTATTTAATTTATATAATACTTAGTCCCTTTTATAATTTTTATTTTATATTCTTACAATATTTTTCGAACATTGCTGCTGCTTGTGCTCTTGAGACTACTCCTTGTGGGTCTAATATTTTACCTGTTCCTTGTGTTTTTCCTGTTATTATTCCTGTTCCAACTGCCCACTGCATTTCCCATTTTGCAAAGTTTGATACTTTACTTGCATCTGGGAATTTTGAAAGACTTGCTGTTTGTGCTTTATATTTTCCTTTATATCTACAGTATTTGTTTAGAATTACTGCTAATTGTTCTCTTGTAATTGGGTCTTCTGGTCCGAATTTTCCATTATTATATCCACTTACTATATTATTTTTGCTAGCCCATTTTACTGCTACATAATAGTATGCATTTGTGTCTTTTACATCTGGGAACTTACTTGTTCCTGAAACATAAGGCGTGCCTTCCATTCTGTGCAAGATTGTGACTACCATTCCTCTTGTTAGACTTTTTGTTGGTTCAAATTTTGTATCTTGTGTTCCTAATATTATTCCTTTATGGAATACATAATTTATAGAGTTATAATACCAGTCTGATGTTTTTACATCTGTAAATGGTAAGTTATGTTTAATGTTTATTCCACCATAAAGATATATATTAGTTAATTCCTTTGCATCTTGGCTTGTTATTTTTCCATCTCCATTTATATCTGCAATTAAAAGATCATCTTTTGTTGCTCCACGGCCTAATATGTCATATACTAAAGCTGAGTCTATTGAATTTATTCCACCATCATTATTTATATCTCCGGCATATACAACTTCGCCTGTACTTAATACTATTGGTAATGATACATATATAAGTGCACTTACACTTCCATATGTGCTATTTGTTGCTGTTATTGTTGTAAATCCACCTTTTTTTGCTGTTACAAGTCCACTTGAGCTGACTGTTGCAACTTGTGGATTGCTACTTTTCCAAGTAAAACTTGCAGAGCTGCTTGCATCTACACTTGCTTGTAATTTATAAGTTTCTCCTACTTTATTTAAAGTATATCTTTCTTTATTTATAGATAATGTTGGTATTACTGTTACTTTACAAGTTGCAGATTTATTTGAACTATCTTTTGCTTTTGCTGTTATTGTAGCTGTTCCTACTCCTACTGCTGTTACTTTACCTTGTGAATTTACTGTTGCAACTTTTGTATTACTACTAGACCAGCTAACACTTTTGTTTGCCGCATCTGTTGGAGATACTGTTGCAGTTAGAGTTTTTACTCCTCCTACTTTAAATGTTGATGTTGTTTGGTTTAGTGTTATTTTGTCTACATATTTTTGAATTAAAAATGTTTGTGCTGCATTATCATTTTTTAGTGCTTCATATATTGCTATATTTTTACCTGCTGAAAATTTTCCGTCTGTTACATCTAATGCCCTTAAATCTGTTTTTGATGACCTTGGAACTAACCTATATGCTCCATTATATGAATATATGTACCAGCTTTGTTTATCTCCTCCATAGTATGTCCATAATTGAACATTTTCTAAATTTGCATTACCACTTCCATATACATCCATTCCACGTCCTGTTTTGCAATTTACAATTCCATATGAACCATCTGATTGCCTTCTAAACTCCCATTTTTGTGCATCACTAGATGTATTTTTGGTTTGCAAATATACATTTCCTCCATTTTCATTTACTGTTGCTTCTACTGCATATGATGTTGCTGATTTTGGTACTATTTGTGCTGTAAAACCGTCTCCTAGGTTTTGAATACTTCCACTTGGTTTAAATGTTTCTTGTGGTGGCTCTGGTTCAGGTTGATTATCATTTATTTCATATGGTGCTGACCATACATAACTTATACTTATTTGGTTTTTATATACCCATCTGTCCCAACTTATTTCACAGTATTGGAACCAGTTACATTCTCCAACTACAAAATGATCATCTGTTACTCCTATAACCCATACTTCGTGTCCTCCTGGATATGCTCCTCCTCCTTCATATCTTATAACATCGCCTGGCTTTATTTGGCTTGCACTTGGATTATATGTTCTTGGCATATGTGTTGCATATTGGCCATAATATTCATAGAAAAGTAATCTTGCAAAACCTGCACACTGACTTCCCCCATCAAAACTGTTATAATAAAATGTTCCTGCAGGGTATTTAGATTTTAAAGCATCTACTGTAGTGTTTCCAGCATTTACGTTTACTGGTATTAAAGTAAATAATAGTATTATTAATAAAATTATTGCTAAACACTTTTTTAACTTCATCTTACATTTTTCATATTTTTAGAATATGTTTATTGTTTTTACACATTCTAAAATATGTTTCTCCCTTCTATTTATTTAGATTTTTGTGGTAAAATCTATAAACCTTTTTATTATTTTAATTTGGTTAATTGTGACCTGGTCACGGCTGACCATTTTTGGTTAATCGTGACCTGGTCATAATTAACCATTTTATTTTACATTTTTACAATATTTTTCGAACATTGCTGCTGCTTGGGCTCTTGAGACTATTCCTTGTGGGTCTAGTATTTTTGTTGTTCCTTGTGTTTTTCCTGTTATTATTCCTGTTCCAACTGCCCACTGCATTTCCCATTTTGCAAAGTTTGATACTTTACTTGCATCTGGGAATTTTGAAAGACTTGCTGTTTGTGATTTGTATTTTCCTTTGTATCTACAGTATTTATTTAGCATTACTGCTAATTGTTCCCTTGTTATTGAATCTTCTGGTCCAAATTTTCCATTGCTATATCCACTTACTATATTGTTTTTAGTTGCCCATTTTACTGCTACATAATAGTATGCTTTGGTGTCTTTTACATCTGGAAATTTACTTGTTCCTGAAACATAAGGCGCACCTTCCATTCTGTGCAAGATTGTGACTACCATTCCTCTTGTTAGATTTTTAGTTGGTTCAAATTTTGTATTTGATGTACCAAGTATTATATTATTTTTGTAAACATATGATACTGCATCGTAGTACCAGTCTGATGTTTTTACATCTGTAAATGGTAAAGGGTCTTTTACTGTTATTTTGCATGTTGCAGTTTTATTTGAACCGTCTTGTGTTTTTGCTGTTATTGTTGCTGTTCCTGGTGCTACTGCTGTTACTACTCCAGATAGACTTACTTTTGCAACTTTTGTATTGCTACTAGACCATGTTATATTTTTGTTTGCTACATTTGATGGTGTAAATGTTACTTTTAATGCTGTTGTTTTTCCTATTCCGTTTATTGTTGTTGATGAAGTATTTAGTTTTATTGATTCTGCACATTTTTCAAATGTCCAAGTTTGTGCTTCTAAATTTCCTGCTTTATATAATAATATTCTTCCTCCATCTACTGCTTTTGCATCTGCAAAATCTATTGCTCTTAGTGCTTTTGTGTTTGTTGGAACAATTCTATATCCACCATTGAAATTTTGAATTAAAAATTGTTGTTGTGATGCTCCTGCATAATCCCATAATTGCATATTACAATCATCATAGTCTGCACCTGTTCCACCTTCTACATCTATAGATCTTCCGTTTTTTACATTTGTTATTTTATATATTCCTGTTGAAATTTCTTCAAATCTCCACATTTGTGAAGTATCAGTTTGACTTTTTCTTCTTAGTTTTAAGTTATCATCATTATTGTCTCCACTTGTTCCTATACAGTAATTTGTGTCTTTTTTTGGTACTATTCTTGCTACAAAATCACCTAATCCTGATACTCTTTTTCCAAATACGAAGTTATAAACAGCTGATGTTGCAGATTCATTTCCCTCTGCATCATATGCTACACCATCTACACAGCAAAAATAATCATTTATGATTTTTGTTTCACTTTCATTAAATGTAACTTGCCAGCAGCCTGAACTAGAATCATATGTTCCCCATTTAGTTGTTCCACTTGTATCTGAATTACCTGAACGCCAAATTCTGAATTTCATTTTTGTTACACCTACATTGTCAGATGCTTTTGCTTTTACTTTTATAGAATTTGCTGTTGTACTTACTGTATTTATAAAAAAGTCATTGATTTTTGGTTTTTCTGTATCTCTTTGGTTATCATTTATTTCATATGGTGCTGAATATAGGTATTGTATAGATATATTGCTTTTATTTACCCATCTATCCCAGCTTATTTCGCAAGGCTTGAAGTAATTGCATTCTCCAACTATTAAGTGGTCATTGTCTACTCCTATAACCCATACTTCATGTCCTCCAGATGCTGCACCATCTCCTGTATATCTTATAACATCTCCTGGTTTTACTTGGCTTACACTTGGCCAGTTTATTCTTGTTGAGTTTGTAGCATATTGTCCATAATAATCATAAAATAATTTTCTTGCAAATCCTGCACATTGTTGCCCTCCATTGAAGCTATTGCAGTCTGGCTGGCCATATCCTGCTGTTGTTCCATTGTGAAATAAACATGGATCATTTGTCCAACCATCTGGATTATTACAACTTCCTGAGTCTTCAAATCCATTCCAATAATTGTGGTCATATCCTGCATAGTGGTTCCAAAATTTTCCTGCTGGAAATTTGCTTTTTAATGCTTCTACTGTTGTGTTTCCTGCATTTACAGTTGTTTGTATTAGTATAAAAAATATAAATATTAAAATGAAATATAAGATTTTTTGTGTTTTTTTCATATTTTTGTGATGGCAATTTAAAATACCATCTTAACCCCCTTTTTTATTTTATATTTTTACAATATTTCTCAAGCATAGCTGCAGCTTGTGCTCTTGAGGCTGTTCCTTGTGGATTTAGCATGTTTTCTCCTGTTCCTGTAATTACTCCATTTGCAACTGCCCATCTCATTTCCCAGATTGCAAAATCTGATACTTTTTTTGCATCTTTAAATGTAGTAATATCTGCTACTTTTGAGTTATATTTTCCTTTGTATCTACAGTATTTGTTTAGTATTACTGCTAATTGCTCTCTTGTTATTGGATCATTTGGTCCAAATTTTCCATTATCATATCCACTTACTATATTGTTTTTGCTAGCCCATTTTACTGCTACATAGTAATATTCTTTTGTGTTTTGCACATCTGGAAATTTGCTTGTTCCTGGGACGTATGGCGCACCTTCCATTCTATGCAAAATTGTGACTAGCATTCCTCTTGTTAAATTTTTTTCTGGTTCAAATGTTTTTGCAGTTGTTCCTAATATCATTTTATTTTCATAGTTATATTTTATGGCATTATAATACCAAACATTTGCTGGAACATCTGTAAATGGAATCTCTGGCTTTTTTTGGTTGTCTGTTATGAATTTTATTCCTTTGTCATTAAATACTTTTATTGCTGATTTATTTTTTTCTTCTGTTAAATCTATGTAGTTTCCTGAAAAGTCAAATCCTTCGAATTGTTCTAATTGTTCTACCAATTGCTCTTCACCATATAATTCTTCTGCATCTTTGTTTATTTTAAAGTCATAGTTTTTTAAGGTAGATATGTCTGTTATTTTATTGTTAGATAGGTTTAGTTTTTTAAGGCAAATATAATTTTCTACGCCATCTATTTTTTCTATTAGGTTATTAGATAAATTCAAATCTAAAATCCTATCCATTGGGTCTCCTCCGGCTCTCCAATTGCAATAAAATGTGTTATGTGTAACTATCCATTTGTTAATTGGTGACATATCTGTTATTTGGTTATAGCTTAAATCTATTTCTTTTTTTGGATAAGTACTATTTAATGTGTATATTGGTAAACTTGATATATCTGTTATTTTATTATGGCTTAAGTTTAAAGTATCTACATTCATAAAGTTTGCAAGTGGTGTTATATCTGAAATATTGTTATTACTTAAATTTATATTTCTTATTCCATTTAAATATTCAAGTCCACTTAGATCTTTTAGCCCTAAATTTGATAAATCTAACTCTTTTAAGATTGGTGCAATATAATTTAGTCCTTCATATGATCCTTCTGTACTTTCTGTTAACTCTTTTGCTGTTAATTTGTTGTCTTTGTTTTTATCTACTCCTAAACTTATTAATTTTTCTTTTATTTTTGCATCTAATTTTACTTCTACTTCTTGGTTTTTTGGATCTCCATATTTTTGTGATGATGCAAAACTACATAAAAGTGCTTGACCATCTCCATAGTAAGTAGGTTCTCCTATATTTTTTATTTCTTTTTCAAGTTCTTCTAAATATATTTGTAATTGCTTACTGTTATTTGAAAAGTCTATGTAATTTCCATCTATTCCAAGTGATGTAATTCTTTTGAATTTTCTGTTTTTTACACAACTTATATCTGTTATATAATTATATGAAAAATCTATTTTGTTTAGCTTTTCTAGATTTAAAATTGGAGATATATCTTCAATTTTATTATTACTTGCATATATCACTTTTAAATTTTTAAAGTTTTCTATTCCTTCTACATTTTGGATATTTGAATTTTCCAAATTTAGGCTCGCTATATTATTTGCATCATATTGCGTAATTTTACCATCATTATCTATATCATATTTTTGCTTTAATATATTTTTGAAGTTATTATCTTTTATTTGTATCTCCTTTGTTTTGTCTCCTTCGACTAGTGCCTCATATGTTATATAACAATCTATAGATGTTATTTTATCTGGATAACCTTCGCTTGTATCATATTGTCCACTTATATATACTTCTATTTTATTTTTTCCAACTAGATTTGTATTTATAGTTACTTCTGTTAAATTACCTTCTAATTTTTCACTATAATTGTTTAATTCATCATATATAGAACCTTCCCATTCTTTTATTCTGCTATCATATATGTAATTTTCAGGATTTTGTAGTTGCTTTATTACTTCTGGTAATTTTACTTTTATAGTTTCATTTAAATTTACCTTTCCTAAGTCTATATAATATTCTTGAGATCTTATATTTATATTAATATTATCTGTGTCTATTTCATTTAGTATTGTAAAATCTTCAATTTGATTATCTGATAGTTCTAAGTTTGTTAAATTTGTCAATTTTCTTATTGCTTCTATATTCTTTATTTTATTTTTATTTAAACTTAATCTTTTTAAGTTTGTTAAATTAACTAATGGCTCTATACTTTTTATTTCATTATTATAAAAATATAAACTTTCTAAATTAATTAAATTTTTTAAAGGTGTTAAATCTGATATTTTTGAATTTGTAATATCTATTTCTTTTAATGTAGTTATATTTTGAAGTGGTGATAAATCTGTTATATTATAATTTTCTTCTTTTGTATTATCAGATATATTAAGTTTTTCTAATTTTGTTAAATTTTTTACTGGATCTATATTCGTAATTTTGCTTATACTTGTATAATTTGTTATAGATAATGATTTAATTTCCTTTAAATTTTTCAAGAAATCTAAATTTTCTACATCAGTATCTGATAAATACAGAGTAGATAATTTTGTAAGGTTTGAAAGTGGTGATGCATCTTTTACTTTTTTATCTCCTTTATTATATATGTTCAATGTAATTAAATTTTTACAG
>CALXUX010000113.1 GCA_944391785.1 uncultured Clostridia bacterium | reverse complement strand
ATTTTAAATTTTTCTATTTTTCTATATTTTTTTACCTTAAAAACCGCATAACTTCATGTCGTTAAGTTTTTTTATATTTTTTTGCTCTTACTCTCTCAATGGTTTTAAACTAACGAAAAAATTCTTAAGTTTTTATTAAATTAAAAATTTACGTCAATTTAAAATATATTTTCTAATTAGAAATTTATTATATAAAATATTTATTAAAATAAATTTGTAGATTTAATTTTTAATTTATAATTTCTCCATTTTTTACATTAAATTCAGAAAAATTTATATTTTCTATTTCAAAATTTTCAGTACAAGTTATAATGACTTGTGTATTATTCATATATTTTAATAAATTGCTTCGTCTTGACTTATCTAATTCAGACATAAAATCATCTAATAATAAAATTGGATATTCTCCTATTTCATCATATATTACTTGAAGCTCTGATATTTTTAAAGAAAGTACTGCTGTTCTATGTTGCCCTTGAGATCCATATGTACTTATTTCTTTTTCATTTATTAATATTTCAAAATCGTCTCTGTGAATGCCTTTTGTTGTATATCCTTTTATTATATCTAACTTTCTTCTTTGTTTTAATAAATTAGAATATTCTTCTTTATTTTTGCATTCTGTTTTATAAACAATTTCTATATTTTCTTTATTATTTGTAATTTCTTTATGAATTGATTTTATTTTTTCTGATATTTTTTCTATAAATTCTTCCCTATATTTATAAATTCTAATTGCATATTCTACTAATTTTTCATCCCAAATTTCTAATAAATTTTCTTCTTTATTTTGTTCTTTTATTTGTCTTAAATAATTATTTCTTTGTTCTAAAGTTTTTAAATATAAATTTAAAATATGCATATAATTTGGCCTTAATTGACTAATCATAATATCAAGAAATTTTCTTCTATTTTGAGGACCACCTTTTAATATTTCTATATCGTCTGGAGTAAAAATTACAATATTAATATTTCCTAATAATTCACTTAACTTTTTTAATTTTATTCCATTTAAATAAATATTTTTTCTTTTACCAAGTTCTATTTTAATCTTTCCATCTCTATCAGACTTTTCATATTCAATTTCAATTATAGAACTATCTTTTTCTAATTTAATCATTTCAGAATCTTTTTTTGCTCTAAAAGATTTTCCAATACTACATAGAAAAATCGCTTCTATTATATTAGTTTTTCCCTGTGCATTTTCACCATAAAAAATATTTATATTTTTATTTAAATTAATACTTTCTTTTTCATAATTTCTAAAATTTTGTAAATTTATTTTATTTATCCACATATTAAATTCCTCCTGTTTCTCTTTTATATTATACACGATTTTTATTATTTTTTGTAGTTTTTTGTCTTTTATATTAATTTTATTTATTTAAAAAAATAAAATAATTCACAATTTATTTTAATTTAAAAAAAATTATCCACAAATTATAAACTATTTTTTTCTAATTTATTCTAATTTTTTCGATTTTTTTCTAATTTTTACTCATATTGTCTATTTTTATTTTTTTATTCTTTCTAATAAAAATATATTCTAAAAAAATAAAAATGCTTTATTTTTGATTTTAATTGAGATTAATATTTTCGCATAAATAAAAAATAAAGTAAATACTAAAATTCTTTATCTGAATTTACTTTAATTTCTTTATCTACATTTACTTTAAATATATATATATATTCATATTAAATTAAAATTAACAATATTTTCAAAAATTTTTATAATCATTTATTTATCTTTTACTATAATATATATGAAGTATTAAATCTACTTAAAATAAAAAAATATATTATCTTAAATAAAAATATCCACATTTAATCAAAATCTAAAATATTTTTTCCACAAATTATAAACTATTTTTTTCTAATTTATTCTATTTTATTCTAATTTTTTCTAATTTTTTTAAATTTTTTCATAATTATTTAATATTTTTTTATAATTTTTTTTATTTTTCTTTATTTTCCTTTTTAATTATTTTTTATTTTTTTAATAAAATTATATTAATCAAAAATAAAAAACGTTTATTTTTGATTTTAATCATTTTATTTAATTTTTTTAGATTCAAAAACTCTTAAAATCTATTTTTTTTAATTTTTTTCGAATTTATTCTAATTTTTTCGATTTTTTTTATTTTTTTATTTTTTAAATAATTTATTAAATAATTTATTTTATTTTTATTTTAATTTTTTTATATTTTCTAAAAATATAAATATTAAAAATCTAATTTATTCTATTTTATTCTAATTTATTCTATTTTTTTCTATTTTTTTTATTTTTCTAAAATATTTAAAAAATAAAATCTTCATTTTCTCACTTTTTCTATTTTTTAGAATTTTTTTCGAATTTATTCTAATTTTTTCATTTTTTAAAAATATTAAAATTCATAAATAAAAAAAATTATCCACAATCAATTAATACATTGTGGACAACTTTTTTTTTAATCTAATCTTCTCTTAATCTTATTGGTAAAATCATATAAACATAGTCATTATTTTCTACTGGTTTTATTAAACAAGGTGATATACTTGTACCAAATTCTATTGCAACTTCTTCATCATCGATTGATTTTAAGCTATCTAAGAAATATTTTGGATTGAAACCTGCTTCTAGATTTTTTCCTTCTGTAGATACAAATAATTCTTCTTTTGCATCTCCTGTTTGGTTTGTGCAAGATATTGTTACTTTTCCAATATCAACATTAACTTTTACTGGATATTTCTTCTCTTTTTCAATTGATGAAGAAGAAATAAGGCTTATTCTTTCAAAACAATCTTGTATATTATTTTTATTTACAACTATTTTTGTCTCGAAACTAGTTGGAATTACATTTTTATAATTTAAAAACTCTCCATCTAAGATTCTTGTAACAATTTTACAATTATCCATATCAAATAAAGCTTGATTTTTAGAAATTCCTATAGTTACTGTGTCAAAAGAATCTGATAAAATTTTATTAACTTCATTTAATGTTTTTCCTGGTATTACTGCATTAAAGTCATTTGTTGATTTATTTAAATAAATACTTCTTAAAGCTAACCTAAAACCGTCTACTGCAACAATATTTAATTTATTATTTTCAGCTTCTAGCAAACATCCTGTAAAAATTGGTCTACTTTCTTCTGTGCTTACTGCAAAAATTGTTTTTCTAATCATATTTTTTAATAAATTTTGTTCAATTTCTATAGAATTTTCAACTTCAATCTTTGGTAATTCTGGAAATTCATCAGGATTCATAGTTGCAAGTTTATAATGAGATCCTTCACATTCTATTTCTAGTAAATTTTTATCATTTAAAGAAATTCTAATTTCTGTATCTGGTAATTTTCTAATAATTTCACTAAACATTATAGCATTTACAACTGTACTTCCTTGTTCTTTTACATCACATTCCATTACATACTCTATTCCAATTTCTAAATCATATGTTGTTAATTTTATTTCATTTTCATTTGTTTGAATTAAAATACCTTCTAAGATAGGCATTGTTGTTTTAGAAGCTACTCCTTTTACTACGGAATTGATAGCTTTAATGATTTTGTCTTTGTAACAAGTAAATTTCATTTTTGTTCCTCCTTTATTTTTTGTTATATATAAATAATATTTTTAGTAGTAGTAGTATTAGGTGCTGTGGAAACTGTGGAAAACTATGTTGAAAGTTTATATCCCTAGCAAAATTGGTGTGCATAACTTAGTGGATAACTCAAAAAGTTTTACACAGGTAAAAATCAAAAATGTGGAAACTTTAGTTATCAACAGTTTATTCACACGCTTTCCACAGGTGGCTGTGGATATCTTATCTATTGCTTCCGTAAGTAAACTTTAGATTATCTTTTATCAAACATAAATTTTTCAAACATAGTTTTATTTTTTCTTTTAAAATCCTTCTTGCTCTTAATCTTTACCTTCGATGATGATGTTTTTCACACTTTCCACAATTAGTTTGGTACTTGACTTTTCTTTTACTTCTTTTTTTATCTTGTTATATGCATGCATAACTGTTGAATGATCTCTTCCTCCAAAATCTATTCCTATTTGTGGGAATGACATATTGGCAACTTCTCTGCATAAGTACATTGCAATTTGTCTTGGGAAGGCTATATCATTAGACCTTTTTTCTCCTGATAGTTCATCTTTATTTATGCTAAAATATTTTGCAACTGTTTCTTTTATAAAGTCACAAGATATTACTTTTTCATTTTCGTATTTAAATTCGTTTATAATATTTTCAGCAAGTTCTATTGTAATTGGGCTATGTGTAAGAGAGGCTCTTGCAACTATTTTGTTTAAGACACCTTCTAATTCCCTAATGTTTGAATCAATTTTATTTGCTATGTCTGCTAATATTGAATCATCTATTACAATATTTTCGTCTTGTGATTTTTTTCTTAAAATTGCTAAACGTGTTTCATAGTCTGGGCAAGATATATCTGCAAGTAATCCCCATTCAAATCTTGATTTAAGTCTGTCTTCTAAAAATTGAATATCTCGTGGTGGTTTATCGCTTGAGATTATAATTTGTTTTCCATTTTCTCTTAGAGTGTTAAAAGTATGGAAAAATTCTTCTTGTACCCTTTCTTTTCCTGCTATAAATTGAATATCGTCAATTAGTAAAACATCAATTTTTCTATAAATATTTCTAAAGACTTCTGTTTTGTTGTCTTTTATTGAGTTTATTAATTGATTTGTAAATTTTTCAGATGTAACATACAATACATTAGTTTTTTTGCTTTCTTGAATAATTCTATTTCCTATGGCATGCATTAAGTGAGTTTTGCCAAGCCCAACGCCTCCATATAGAAACAGTGGATTATAAGACTTTCCAGGTTCATTTCCTACTGCTAATGCTGC
>CALXUX010000112.1 GCA_944391785.1 uncultured Clostridia bacterium | reverse complement strand
GGAACTGATGATAGCCATTCATCTCCTCTTATTACATGTGTTGTTCTCATTAAATGATCATCTACTGCATGTGCAAAGTGATATGTTGGTAATCCATCTGCTTTTATTATTACAATATCTTGATCATTTTCTGGGAAATCTACATTTCCTTTTATTAAGTCATGATGTTTTATTTTTCTATCTTCACGCCCTGGTGATTTGAAACGTATTATATAATTTTCTCCGTTTTTTATTTTTTCTATTGATTCTTCTACTGTTATATTTCTACACTTTGCCCATACACCATAATAACCTGGTCTTATTTTTGCATCTTCTTGTTTTTTTCTTATTTCGTCTAATTCTTCAACTGTGCAAAAACAAGGATATGCTTTTCCTTGTGAGATTAAATATTTTGCATAACTTTGATATATTTCTTTTCTTAATGATTGCTTATATGGTCCGTAAATCCCTTTACTTTCTGTTTCATTTATCATACCTTCATCTGGATCTAATCCAAAATTTTCCATTGATTGTATTATTTCTAGTGTTCCATTTTCTATTTTTCTTTTTTGGTCTGTATCTTCTATTCTAATAAAAAATACTCCATCTGTTTGTTTTGCAAGCTTTTTTGCAATTAGTCCTTGATATAATCCACCAATATGCACAAAACCTGTTGGACTTGGTGCTATTCTTGTTACTATTGCTCCTTCTTTTAAGTTTCTTTCTGGATATTTTTCTTCATAATAATTTATGTCTTTTACATCTGGAAATATTACATTTGCTAAATCTTTATAATCCATTATCTTTCTCTCCTCTTTTTATGTTTTGATTATTTTATCATATTTATTGGTAATAGTAAAGATTTTAAAGATATTAAATTTCAAATCTTGTACCGTAAATGGAGTTCAGATGAACTTTAGTGATTTTTCTTAAAGTTGAGTAAAAATTTTGAGATTATAGATTTTAAGAATTTTTAATTATACTTTTACAATTACTCTAATTTTTAATTGCAAAAGTTATTTTTAGTTTGGTTATAGGATAAGAATTTGCTTTTATAATAAACTATTTTTTACAAAAATTATATTATTACCTTTTTCTAATTTATTTACTTTTTTATAACTTATTTGATTTTTTATGTAAATTATGGTATACTTTATAATACAAAAATTTTTTTTACAAAGGAGGTACATTAATTATGTACAACTTAGAAGCAACTAGGAGATTCATTGCAAAGCACGGATTAGAAGAAACCTTAAGACTATTTGCATCAGAAAGTTTCCCAGAGAAAATAAAGGAGGAATTGGCCAAGGATTACCTTTTTGTAGGAGGCTTTCCTAATGTTCAATTAATAACCTCCTTAGCAGTTTAATTTTCTTTCCTACATTCTTTTAAGAATGTAGGATTTTTTTATTGTTTTTAATCTTAAGCAAAACTTTTAAAGAATTTTTCTAATATCATACTAAAATGAACTTTAAGGAACATCTCTAAAGTTCACCTAAAGTTCATTTTTGCTATACTTCCATTATAATTGGTATAATCATTGGATTTCTCTTGGTTTTCATAAAAATATAGTCTTTCAAATTTTCTCTAACAGTTGATTTTATGGTTGACCAGTCTCTAATTCCACGTTCTTCGCATTTTCTAATTTCATGTCTTACGACTGATTTTACATCATCCATTAAGTTTTCAGATTCTCTTACATATACAAATCCTCTAGAGATTACATCTGGTCCTGCTACTACTTCTCCTGTGTTTGAGTCCATTGTTAGTACTATGACTATTAGTCCATCTTGTGATAGATGTTGTCTGTCTCGTAAGACTACATTTCCTACATCTCCTACTCCAAGTCCATCTACTAATACTCTTCCACTTTGTACTGAGCCTGTAAATTTTGCTTCGTTTTCGTCTATTTCTAGTACTCTACCATTTGACATTAATATTATGTTTTTACTTTCTATTCCCATATCTTTTGCTGTTTCACTGTGTGCCATTAATTGTCTGTATTCACCGTGAACTGGTATGAAGAATTTTGGTTTTGCTAGGGCTATTATTAGTTTTTGTTCTTCTTGGCAAGCATGTCCTGATACGTGAACATCTGCTAATGCACTGTATACTACTTCTGCACCTATTTGCATTAAGTCATCTATTACTTTTGAGACAAATTTTTCGTTTCCTGGTATTGGGTTTGCTGATATTATTACTAAGTCATTTTGTGTTATTTTCACTTTTCTATGGTCTCCTGCTGCCATTCTTGTTAGTGCCGACATTGGTTCTCCTTGACTTCCTGTTGTAATTATTACTAGTTGTTCGTCATTATATGTGTTTATCATGTCTATATCTATAAATAAATCTTCTGGGCAGTCTATATATCCAAGTTCTCTTGCTGTTGTTATCATGTTTATCATACTTCTACCACATACCGCAATTTTACGTCCATATTTTACTGCTGAATTTACTATTTGTTGCACTCTATGAACATTTGATGCAAATGTTGCAACTACTATTCTTTTTGTGCAGTGGATAAATAGTTTGTCAAATACTTCACCTACTGAACTTTCTGACATTGTAAATCCTTTTCGTTCACTATTTGTACTATCTGACATAAGTGCTAGCACTCCTTGGTTTCCAAGTTCTGCTATTCTTCCTAAGTCCATTATTTTTCCGTCTATTGGTGTGTAGTCAACTTTAAAGTCTCCTGTATGAAGTATTGTTCCTACTGGTGTTGTTATTGCAAGCATTACAGAATCTGGTATACTATGTGTACTTCTTATAAATTCTACTTTAAAGTATTTTCCAAATGTTAATACTTGTCCTTGCATTACTTCATATAATTTAGTACTTCTTAGTAGTCTATGTTCTTCTAATTTATTTTTTATTAGCCCTACTGCAAGCCTTGGTGCATATATTGGTACATTTATTTGTTTTAAGAAATATGGTACACTTCCTATGTGATCTTCGTGTCCATGGGTTATTATCATTGCTTTTATTTTTTCTTTGTTCTTTTCTAAATACGTTATGTCTGGTATTACTAAGTCTATTCCAAGCATATCATCTTCTGGGAATGATAAACCGCAATCTACTACTATTATTTCGTCATCATATTCAAATACTGTTATGTTTTTTCCTACTTCATGCAATCCTCCAAGTGGGATTATTTTTAGTTTTGGTTTTTTAAATATGTTTGCATTTCCTCTTACATTGTTTTCTGTTTGTTTTTTGTTTTCTTCACTATCTTTTCCGAGTATTTCTTCTCATTGGACGTCTACTTTTCTTTACTAAAGTTTCTTGATTTTCTTGGATTTCTTGCATTTCTTGATTTTTGAATCTAGAATTTTCTAAAACTTTTTTTGTATTTTTTCTTGATTTTGTATTTTTGTCTGTTTTTACTTTGTCATTTTTTACTAAGTTTTCTTTTGTTTTTATTATACTTGTTTCTTCTTTTCTATTTTGTCTTCTTGAATAATTTTTTTCTGGTAATGTTCTTTTTTGTCCTCCTTCTCTTTTTGTTTTTTTAGTATTGTTTTTTACTAATACTATATTTTCTTGTTTGTTTTCTAAATTTTCTTGCGTCATTTTTTCCACCTTTCTTTTATTTATTTTTTTACTCTTAATTTCATTTTAACCAAAAAATTAGTTTATATGAATAATAAACTAATTGATACTAAATTGTTTTTATTTTATTTGAATTATTAATTTGATTTTTATAGACAACTGAAAATATTTATAATATACATTTATATTTGTATATTTATATGGATAGTTGTATTTATAAAAATTTCATTTTTTTAGTTTTTTATTAAAAAAAGTGTTTTTTCATAATCATTATTTTTATTAATTTTTGCTTTTGTGAGTAAATCTCATTATTATATTATTTTTTATCTCTTACTTTATTTTTAACAATCTCTTACTTTTAAATTCAAATTTTTTATAAACTTTTAATACCAATATTTTTATTTTTCTCTCATCTCATTTTTTGGTTTCTAATAAAATCTCATTTCTTGCCTTTGGCAATCTGGTAGAACTATTATACTATATTTTTGTTGTATTGTCAAATTTTTGTAATTATGTAAAGTTGTTAAAAGTGCCAAAAGGGACGGAGCTTTTTGGCAATTATCCATTTCTTCTTAAAGTTTCTCTGCTTATATTTAATATTTTTTCCATACTTCTATAGGAAACTTTAAGCTCTTTAAGTTGTTTTATTATTTTTTTTAATTTTCCCTTATCTTTAATTAGATTTTTTATATTCACATTATTTTCATTTATATATTCATTTATAATATCTTCATCAGTTTTTATATCTATATCTATAAATCTATCTTCTGTTTGAAAATTATTTTGTATATATTTTAGATTTTCAATATAATTTGAAAACTTATAATCTTCGATCTTATCACATATTCCTGCTTTAATTGGATTATTATATATATAATTCATACAAGCATAAAATTGCTTTTCTTCATATATTCCTTCACTTTTATATCTATCTCTAAATACATATCCAACCCTATTATACGTTTTATTATAATACATTGCATACCTTGTATTTAGGCTTTGCATAAATCTACTTAATTCATCTATATTTCCCGAATTCAAAAGTAAATGTGCATGATTGTTCATTATACAATATGCTACAACTTTAACCTTATACAATTTTTCTGATTTCTTAATAAAATTGATATAATATAGGATATCTTTTTCTTTATTGAATATATAACTTTTTTCTATACCTTGTACCATGACATGAAAAAAATGTGTTTTGATATAATTTCTTGGGGTTCTTGACATAAATTTCTCCTTTATTAATTTTTCCCCTTATCTATAATAGCACCTTTTTTTCTATTTTTAAAGTCTTTTTTTAAAAAATTGCCATTTTGCTCCGTCCCTTGTGGCAACCTCTTTTACGAAAAAAAGAGAAAAAGTTTCCCTTTTCTCTTTACTATATTTCCATTTGACTTCCTAAAAATGCTGCTGCTGATTGTGCTACTTTTTTCTCAACGTCATTCATTTTTGCATTTGCATCTTTAGATATTAAAATAACTGTTCCTATAGTATCTCCATTAGAAATAATTGGATAAACAACTTGTGCATTATGTTTTCTTGCATTATTATCATTTTTTACAATGGGTAAAGCTAAGTCGCTATTTTCTTTACTAGTATATACTTCTTTATCTTCCATTAGTTGTTCAAGCTCTTTGCTTACATCTTGCTCTAAGAATTCTTTTTTTGATCCGCCTGATACTGCAATTATTGTATCTTTGTCTGTTATACATGCAATATGTCCGGTTGTTTTTGATAATGTTTCTGCATAACCTGATGCAAATTCTGAAAGTTCACCTATTGGAGAATATTTTTTTAAGATTACTTGCCCTTCTCTGTCTGTGAATATTTCTAGTGGGTCTCCTTCTTTTATTCTTAATGTTTTTCTTATTTCTTTTGGAATTACTACTCTTCCTAAATCATCTATTCTTCTTACAACACCTGTTGCTTTCATAATTTTCCTCCTTTTAATTTATGTCTACTTTTATTATGTCAAAAGAGGAAATTTTTATACATTTTTTTATTATTTTTATTTTTTTGTTTTTATTTACTTTTTATTTTTTGATCTTCATTGTATTGTTCTATTATATATCCTAAATTTTTAGTAAAGTCTCTTAGCATTACCATTTTTATTGTTGTTTCTTTTCCATTTAAGTAATTATCTAGAACTTGTTTTAATTGCTCTAAATTCTTAATTTCTGGTTGTAATTTTTTTGCATTTTTTATCGCTCTATTTAGCATTTTTTCTTTTATAATAACAATATCTTCATTTGAGGCACAAGATATTCTTTGAAATAATTGAAATACATCGTAATATTTGAATATTGGTATGTCCATACATTCTTTGTCAAATCTCTCATAAAATTGTTCCATTTTCATTGGAATACATTTAAATATTTCTTCTGCTTTTTCTTTATATTGTTTTTCAAGTAATTGCATATTTAAATTATTGAAGTGTTGCAAGATTTCTTCCATATCGTCTTTCCAGTTGTCTACTGCAATTTTGGCTAATTCTTCTTCCACATTTGCACAATATTCAGATTTTAATGATGCTATATTCATTCCATTTAAAAATACACTTTTTAATGTTTTTATATCATAATCTATTAGTCCTTTTTTTACAAAATAACTAAAGTATGCATATATTTTTACTATATCTATTAAAGCTATATTTCCTGCTTTTACGTCTTCTATTATAGATTTTATTACTTTTTCAAATTCATCATCAGATATTTTCCAGTATTCTTCTGTGAGTAATCTTTTATATCCTGGTAAGTTTTCTATATCTACTGTATTTCTTATATTTTCCATGTCTTTTTTAAATATTTTCATGTCGAATATTCTTGTTCTTACATAGTATTCTATGAATTTAAAAAATCTGTAATCTGATTTAAAATTATAATAGTAATTACTATCAAATTCTTTGATATAGAATTGTCTGTTGTCTAACAATACTCTTGAAGATACAAGCATTGATTTATATTCTTCATTATCTTGTATATTTATAAATTTGTCTTTTGTAACTTTTCCTGCTTTTATTTCAAATGATATTGCTATTGTAAATATAAGCATTGTTTGCATTACTCTGTGGCTTGTGTTTGGATAATTTTTATTTACCATTTCATATATTTTTCTAAAATCATTTAATGAGTGTTTTAAAATTCTTAGGTTTCTTGTTCCGCTTCTTTTAAATGTTGTTATTATTAATCTTGTATTTTCTCTTAAAAATCTTATCAAATCTTGATCATTTTCATATCTCATTAAAATTCCGTTTATTATATAATCAAATTTTGGTGCATATTCAAAAGTTTCACCAATTAGTTTTTCTTTTATTCTTTCATAGTCATTTGCTTTGTCAAATACATGCTCTATTTTTTCTTGAATTTTTTCTACCATTGGTTTGTCTGCTTTATTTAATTCACCTTGCTTGTCTAAAAGATATGTTGCAATAAATGTTTTCATTTCTAGGTTTGAGCTTTTAAGTTTTGTTGCAAGTTCTTTTTCATTACAGATTATTATTGTTTTTATATGGTCATGTTCTACAAAGTTATTTATATAACCTAATATGTCTATTACATCTACATTTGCTCTTTCTAGATCGTCAAAACATAATACTTTGTCATCTGTTGAGAAAAAGTCTGCATAATCTAATTTGTCTCCATTTTGGGTTACTCCAAAAAAGTTTGCCATATCTAATCCTGTTTTTGCATATTCTGGTATTGTTGTTTGATTGTTTGCATCCATAAATTTTCTTAAGTTTTTATCCATTAATTGTGTGGTTTCTATGAATATTTTTTTGCTTATTTCTTCTAGATTAGATATTCCGTATAATGACATATATATTGTGGTGTATCTTTTTCCATTTAGTTGTAATGATTCAATTTTTTTCTTTATTTTATTGTTCCAAAAATATGTCTTTCCTGAACCCCATTCACCATTAATCATTATTGCATAATCAGTGTAATCTGACCTTACATAATCTAATATGCTCTCTACTAAATCTTCCATATGTTCCTCCTTTGTTTTTAATTTATATTTTTTTATAATACAATTTAATCTTTTGATAATTTTTGTTAATTTTTTTAATTTGTTAATTTTTTTAATTTTTTGATAATTTTTTGTTAATTTTTTAATCTTTTAATAATTTTTTGTTAATTTTTTTAATCTTTTGCTAAAACAAATACATCTATTATTTTGGGGTTTGCTTTTTTTAAAATTTTACAGCACTCATTTACTGTATTTCCCGTTGTGTATATATCATCAATTAACAAAATATTTTTATTATATAATTTAATTTTTGAGTTTATATTATATGCCCCTAATATATTTATTTCTCTTTCTTTTTTATCAAGTTTGTTTTGCTCTTTATTATCTTTTATTTTATATAAAAGATTTTTGTCACATTCTATTTTTAAATTTTTTGCAAGTTCTTTTGCAATTATATAGCTTTGGTTGTATCCTCTTTCTCTTAACCTTTTTTTACTAACTGGTACTGGTATGATTTTATCATATTTTTTTAAAAATTCAAATAATTCTTTGTTATTTAATATAAAATTTATAAAAGTAGTATAAATATAAGGTTTTTCATTAAATTTGTAGTTAATAAGCATATTCCTTATAACTCCCTGATAAGGAAATAAATAAATTAAGTTAGAAAAATTTTTATCGTTAAAACCAATTTTATTGCAAATATTAAATTCTTCTAACATTTTTTGACATTTTCTGCAAAGCCCATTTTCTGCTATTTTTCCACAAATACCACATACTTGTGGATATAATATGTTTAATAAATTGTTTTTTATAATCACTCCTATTTATAATCTTCATTTTCAGTTAGTTTATATTGTAATCCGGTGTTTCTTTTTTTACTATCGACATTGTCTATCATAAAATTTACTACTGCTTCATCTCCTATTATTATTAGCAATTTTTTTGCTCTTGTTATTCCTGTGTATAATAAATTTCTTGTAAGCAACAGATTTGACGCTCTTGGAATTACCATTATTACTACATCAAATTCACTTCCGTTGTGCTTTATGGATTGTTATTGCATAACTGTGTTCTATTTGGTCTAGTTCTGAGAATTGATATATTGCATTTTTGCTGTCGTCAAATTTTATTTCTACTATTTTTTCTCTTTCGTCTACATTTATTATTGTTCCCATTTCTCCATTGAATACTCCATTTCCTATTTCTGATTTACCAGACTCTGTTTGCTTTTCCCAGTAGATGTCATAGTTATTTTTTATTTGCATTATTCTATCACCTATTCTATATGTTGCATTTTGGCTTGTTTTTTCTGGCATTCCTTCTTTTCCTGGATTTAGTACTGATTGGAGTGCTTTGTTTAGTTCTTTAGTTCCAAGTAAGCCTTTTTTTGTTGGGGTTAATACTTGTATATTTTGAAAAAAGTCATAGTCTCCATAGTTTTTTAATCTTCCTGTGCAAAGCGAAATTACCTCTTGCATTATTTTTTCTTGATTTGATTGTTTTATAAAGAAAAAGTCTTGGTTTAGTTCATTTGCTATATCATCTTTTGATAAAAATCTTTCTCCTTGGTTTACTCTATGGGCATTTAAAATTATTTTACTTTGTGCAGCTTGCCTGAAAATTTTGTCTAGATGTACTGTTTCTATTTTGTCTGATTCGATTAGGTCTTTTAGTACTGTTCCTGGTCCTACAGATGGAAGTTGGTCTTGGTCTCCTACTAATACTAGTTTTGTGCCTTGATATATACATTTTAGTAGATAGTTCATTAAAAACATGTCTACCATTGAAAGCTCGTCTACTACTATTATATCACCATCTATTGGTGCTCCTTCATAGTCTTGGTGCCTTTTATATATTCCTTCATCATCTAGTTTTCCTATACTTAGCAATCTATGCAGAGTTGAGCTTTCTTTTCCTGTTGCTTCTGTCATTTTTTTTGCTGCTCTTCCTGTTGGTGCTGCAAGTACTACTTTTTTTCCTCTTCCTTCATATAGTTCTATTATTGTTTTTATTATTGTTGTTTTTCCAGTTCCTGGTCCTCCTGTTATTATTGTTACATTATTTTCATTTATTGCTTTTATTGCTTGTTTTTGTTTTTCTGATAATTCTATTTCTGATGTTTTTTCTATTTTTTTTAGTGCTGAGTCTATGTGTTCTATTTTTTTCATATTTTTACTTTTATTTAATCTGTTTATTCTTAGAGCTATTTCTTGTTCTGTATAATAAAAACTAGATAAAAATACCCATTCTTCTTTTTCTCTGTTTTCTATTACAATTTCGTCTTTCATTTTTAAGTTAATTAGATTATCCTCTATTGTTTCTGATGTTACATCTAATAGGGTACTTACAAATTCTATTAGGTTTTGTTTTAGTGTGCAAGAATGACCATTATTTGTTACTCTTATTAAACTGTATTTTATCCCACTTTGTACTCTTTTTTCATTGTCATAATTTATTCCAAGTTTAAGTGCCATTTTGTCTATTTGGGTAAAATCTACTCCTCTTGCTAGGTCTATTAATATATATGGATCTTTTTCTATTTTTTCTATTGCATCTATTCCTAAAGTATCATATATCTTTTTTGCGTTTTCTACACTTATTCCAAATCTTTCTAAAAATGCTACTATTTGCCATACTTCTTGCCCTTCAATAAAACTTTCTGATATTTGCCTTGCCTTTTCTTCTGTTATACCTTTTACTTCTGTAAGTCTTATTGGGTCATATTTTAATATGTTTAATGTGTCTATTCCAAATTTTTTTGTTATTCTTTTTGATATTGCTTCTCCTATTCCTTTTATGTTTGCATTTGCTAGGTATTTTTCTAGTGCTTGTACTGTTTCTGGCATTAGTTTTTCGAATGTGGCTATTTTAAATTGTCTTCCATATTCTTTGTGTTCTACAAAGTTTCCGATTAGTTTTAGTGTATCTCCTTTTTTTACAAATGGTAGATATCCGAACTACTGTTGTTTCTTCCTCTTCTGCAGCAAATACTGCTATTGTGTAGCTGTTTAGTTCATTTTGATATATGATGTCTTCTACTTCTCCTTTGATTTCCAATTTTTTCTCCTTTTTATTTTTTATTTTATTTTTTTATTCTTATTTTATTATTCTAATTTTACATATTTTACTATATAAAAAGCTAAAAATCAATATTATACACTATCAATATTATCCATTATTTCTTTACATTCTTTCCAAGTTGTTGCTTTTATAATATCATAGTCATCTGCTAATTTTTTTTCTATTTCTTTTGTATCATCATTTGAATTTAAATCTGCAAGTATTATGCTTTTTACAGTATCTTCTTTTCCATAAAGTATTTTAAAAATCATTGAACGCATAAAGCCTTCTATTTGCTCTTCTTGGTTTTTGGTTGCAACTATTAGGTATAATCCTGAAGATTTTAGCTTTGTATATGAATATACATATATTATGTTTTTTATTATTTCAAATAAACCATATATTGCTAGTGTCCAAAATATTGTATGTAATATAAAATCAACCATTTTTAGCCTCCTTGTATGCTATAATATGATTTTTAAGTTTATTTTGTGAGCATATCTGTAACATATTTTATAAAATCATAATTTGTGGAATTTTCTACATTTTTTATAACTGTAAATGTAACATTGATATGCTTCATTTTATCTTTTTACTTTCTATTTCCCTTGAAAAGTGGTAAATAAAATGATATTATCTTTAATAATATACAAAATTTATAAAAAAGGATTTGATATTTATGGCATTTGATGGAATTGTTACAAAAGCAATTTGTTCTGAATTACAACAACTTGTAGGAGCACGTATTGACAAAATTTTTGAACCTAATAAAAATAATATATTAATTGGATTTTATATAAATAATGCAAATTATTGTTTAAATATAGTCTTAGATGCAATTGACTGTAGACTTCACTTAACAACTCAAAAAAAGCAAAATCCAAAATTTGCACCTAATTTTTGTATGGTTCTTAGAAAATATTTAATTGGTATGAGAATTAAAAACTTTATCACAAACGATTTAGAAAGAGTTGTTACTATTGAACTTGAAGGATTCAATGACATAGATGATATTATAAATTATAAACTAATTATCGAATTAATGGGAAAACATTGTAATATAATTTTGTTAGATGAAGCAAATATTATTATTGATTGCCTAAGACATATTACTATAGGTGACGAAAGTAACTCAAAAACTCGAAATCTCTTACCACATGCAAAATACCAATACCCAATAAATTCTAAGCTAAATTTTATGGACACTAGTTTTAATGAATTTGAAAAAATAATAAATGACAATCCAGATATTGACTTATCAAAATTGCTTGCAAACACATTTAATGGATTTAGTAAATCTTTTATTCAAAATTCCATAAAATATTTAAAACTTAAAACTGATAATAATTCTTGGATAAAAAATTTATATGATTATTTTAAACTAATAATAAATAATACTGATAATTTTAAATTAACATTTAAAACTATTGAAAACGAAAAATCAAAAAAAGATTATTTTTTAGTACCCATTGATTATGAACATAAATATAACACTAATAATTCCTCTGACAGTAATAATACTGACAATAATTGCAATGTTACACCTATTTTAAATTTAAACTTTTTTATTGCAGATTTTTATTACCAAAAAGAATCTTCCGAAAATTTCAAAATATATAGAGATAGCATCTTGAAACTAATACTTCAAATTTTAAAAAAATATAATACAAGACTTTTACATATAGACGAAAAACTAAAAGAATGTTCTAACATGGATACATATAAAAAATATGGAGAACTAATTACTGCTAATTTATATAAAATTGAAAATAAAAATTTAGATTATGTTGAAGTAGAAGATTATTACAATAACTGTGAAAAAATCAAAATTCCTTTAAACAAAAAATATCTCCCTAGTGTAAATGCAAAAATGTATTTTAAAAAATATTCAAAACTTAAAAATACATTAAACATTGTAACTATTCAAAAAGATGAAACTGTAAAAGAACTATCTTATATAGAAAGTATTATTTATGAATTAGAAAACTGCACTACCCTAGAAGAAATCTCTGAAATATATGATGAAATATCAGAAAATATTATTTTTAAGGAAAAACTTGCAAGTTATGATAATAATAAAAATAATAGCAAAATACATTTAAAGAAAAAACCTTTAAGTAAAAATAAAGAAGTAAAATTTAATCCTAACAAATATATTATAGATGGCTATACAGTTTTAGTACGGACGAAACAATAAAGAAAATGACTATTTAACAATGAAATATGCAAACAAAACTGACTTATGGTTCCATACAAAAGACATTCACCGGAAGTCACACAATTTTAAGACTTGAAAATAAACCTATACCAGATAGCAATACCTTAATAAAAGTTGCAACTATTGCTGCAATTCATAGTAAAGCAAAAAAATCTTCTAATGTACCTGTAGATTATTGTGAAGTAAAATATGTAAAAAAACCAAATGGTGCAAAACCTGGGATGGTTATATATACACATAATAAAACTTTGGTTGTAACTCCTTAAAGTTCATATTTCATTTATGTAAATATTTTAAACCAATAAATTAAATTTTCTTTTTATTTACTGCTAGCATAAAAAATTTTAGTAGTAACAAAAAATGAACTTTAAGGAACATCCCTAAAGTTCATTTTTTTATATTTTATAATTACCAAAATATCAACATTGTGAAAATTGTGGCAATTACAATTTGTTGTTTCGTTAAATCTTCTGGCAATAGTTCTAAGTCTTCTGTACTTTTTTGATCTGTATAACTTATTTCATAATATCCTACATCCTCTGCTCTAAAATATAATGCAAATTCTTGATTTTTACCTACTTCTAAATTTTCAATATCTATGTATTTTGTTCCTACATTTATGTCTCGTTCTGAATATATATCTATTCGTACATATTTTTTATTAATAGGATTTTCTTCTTTATTTGTTATTGTTCCTTTTATTCTTGCATTTACTTTTGTTGCTTCTGCTTGGTATACTGTGACTTGCTCTAAATTGTCTTTTCTTCCTATTTGATGATATGATGAATTTAGGCTAACATTTATTAAAAATTCTGAAAATATTATAAATCCGACTAATATTAATACATATATTAAAAAGGTTTTTAATCTACTCATTTTATTTTCTCCTTAAATTTTTATATATTATACCAGAAAATCCTTTATTTTTCAAGGCTACACCTTTCTTTTCCGACAGATATCTTCAAAAATTTCTAAAATTTCTTTATTTAAATATATTTGTCCACAGAGTTTTTTTTCTCCATTTATGTTTACATATACATTTATATTATTTTTGTCGCCTCCAAAGTATTTTATAGCTCCTCTTAGTTTACTTTTTTCTTTTTCTTCTAATGTTGTTATGTCTATTACAAATATGTTTTGCTTTTGCTCTCCAAAGTCTTTTATTTCATTTGCAATTATTGTTGGGGAGTCATCTTCTCTTATGCTTAATCTTCCATCTACCATTACAATATTTTCTTCTACTATTGAGTCTTTTCCTTTTAGATATGCATTTTCAAATACAATAACTTCTGATGTACCATATAGATCTTCTATTGATACAAATGCCATTATTTTGTTGTTTTTTGTGTATTTTTTCTTTATCTGTGTTATTATTCCGGCATATTTTACTCTTTGGCCATCTACATATTTGGGTTTACTCATAGAATTTAGTTTTTCGCTTGATTCTAGAGCTTCACCTTCCATATTACTTGTTTCCATTTGATTTGCTATTGCTTTTAGTTCTAATGTGTTTATTGTAGTTTGAGATTCTATTTGTACTTTTAGCTTTTCTAGTGGATGACCTGATAGGTAAAATCCAAGCATTTCTTTTTCCATTGATAATAATTCTTTGTTTGACATTTCTGGGTGTTCTTCAAATACATATTTTTTTTCTTGCATTTCTTCTTTTTGCTCTTCAGTTCCTAAGTCAAACATTGATACTTGTCCATTTAGTCCTTTTTTGTTACTTATTTGTATTGCATCTAAAATTGATTCAAATGAGCTAAGTAGTGTTGCTCTTGTTTGTGGAAAGTCGGAAAATACTCCTGCTTTTATTAAACTCTCTACACATTTTTTGTTTACTTGTTCATCTGCTATTCTTTCACAAAAATCTATAAAGCTTTTATATTCTCCGTGTTCTTTCATTTCCTTTACAATGTTATCTACTGGTACTGTTCCAACATTTTTTATGCTTCCTAATCCAAAACGAATTTTTCCTTCTTCTACTGTAAATTTTGTACCACTTTTATTTATATCTGGCTTTAAAATCTCTATTCCTAAAGTTTTACATTCATCTATATATTGTGGTATTTTGTCTAAGTTTCCAAGGAAACTGTTTAATGTTGCTGCCATAAATTCTGCTGGATAATATGCTTTTAAATAAGCTGTTCGATATGCTACAACCGCATAACAGGCTGCATGTGATTTATTAAATGCATATTTTGCAAATTCTGCCATTTCGTCAAATATTTTGTTGGCAGATTTTGCGTCTATTCCATTTCTTACACATCCTGGTACTATTATATTCCCATTTTCATCTGTTTGACCATTTATAAATACTTCTCTTTCTTTTGCCATCACGTCTAGTTTCTTTTTTCCCATTGCACGTCTTACTAAATCTGCTCTTCCGAAGTGAGTAACCTGCAAGGTCTCTTACTATTTGCATTACTTGTTCTTGGTATACCATACAACCATATGTTACATTTAATATTGGCTCTAAACTTGGGTGTGTGTATTCGTTGTGTCCTGGATTTTGCTTTCCTTTTATATATCTTGGTATTTGGTCCATTGGTCCTGGTCTATATAATGACACTCCTGCTATTAAGTCTTCTAGGCAGTCTGGTTTTAATTCTTTCATAAAGTTTGTCATTCCTTGTGATTCAAATTGGAATACTCCACAAGTTTTTCCTTCTTGCCATAATTTATATACTTTTGGGTCTGACATTTCTTTATCAAATTTTACATCTATTCCTTTGTCTTTTTTTACTAAATTTATGGTGTCTTGGATAACTGTTAATGTTCTCAAACCTAAGAAGTCCATTTTTAGTAAGCCTAGTTCTTCTAGTGTTGTCATTATATATTGTGTTGATATTTGGCCATCTCTTACATATAGTGGTACATATGTATCTACTGGATCTTTTGTTATAACTATACCGCAAGCATGTGTTGATGCCTGCCTTGGCATTCCTTCTAGCCCCATTGCTATATTTAAAATATTTTTTACTTGTTCATCATTTTCATATTTTTCTGCGAGTTCCTTATTTTCTTCTAGTGCTTTTTTTATTGTTATATGTAATTCGTTTGGTATCATTTTGGCTAATTTATCTGCTTCTGCATATGGAATATCTAAAACTCTTGATACATCTCTTATAACCATTCTTGCAGACATTGTTCCAAATGTTATTATTTGGGATACATGGTCTGGCCCATATTTTCTTGATACATAATCTATTACTTCTTGCCTTCTTTCATAACAAAAGTCAACATCAAAGTCTGGCATGCTTATTCTTTCTGGATTTAAAAATCTTTCGAAAATTAAGCCATATTTTATTGGGTCTATATCTGTTATTCCTATTGCATATGCTAAAATTGACCCAGCTCCTGAGCCACGCCCTGGCCCTACTGGAATTCCTTGGGATTTTGCATAATGAATAAAGTCCCACACTATTAGGTAATAGTCTACATATCCCATTTTTTTAATTACGCTAAGTTCATATTCTGCTCTTTTTAATATCTCATCTGTTGGATTTTCTCCATATCTTTCTTTTATTCCATCATCACATAATTTTTTCAAATAATCATAATGTGTTTTATATTCTTCTGGTACATCATAATTTGGAAGTATTGTATGCCCAAATTCAAATTCTACATTACATTCATCTGCAATCTTTACAGTATTTTCTATTGCATCTGGAAAGTTTTTAAAATATTCTATCATTTCTTCTTTAGACTTTACATATAGTTCTTCTGTTTCAAACCTCATTCTATCAGGGTCACTCATTCTTTTTCCAGTTTGAATACAAAGCAAAACTTCATGGTTATATGCATCTTCTCTTTTTAAATAATGTGCATCATTTGTTGCAACTATTGGAATATCTAATTTTCTTGCAAGATTTACTAGCTTTTGGTTTGCTAAAACTTGCTCTTTAATTCCATTATTTTGAAGTTCAATATAATAATCTTTCCCAAAAACTTTCTTATGCCATTTAGCAATCTCTTCTGCCTTTTCTGTTTCGCCATTTAATAAAGCTTGGTTTACCGCTCCTGCTAAACAACCGCTAAGCACTATTAACCCATCTTTATATTTTTCCAAAATTTCTAAATCAATTCTTGGTTTATAATAATAGCCATCTACAAACCCAAGAGACACAAGTTTACTTAAATTTTTATAACCTTGGTTATTTTTAGCAAGTAAAATTAAATGATAATAATGATTATCTATATTTGGCTCTTTATCAAACCTTGAACGTGGTGCAACATACACTTCGCAACCTATAATAGGCTTGATTCCCTCTTTTTTGCAAGCTTTATAAAAATCAATTACACCATACATAACTCCATGATCTGTTATAGCAATAGCCTTCATTCCAAGCTCCTTGGCCCTTACTGGCAGATCTTTAATTCTATTTGCTCCATCTAGCAGGCTAAATTCACTATGGATATGTAAATGCACAAAATCATCCATTCTAAGCTCCCCCTTTTTTCTCATTTTTCTAAACAATGTAGATATTCGATTGTATAATTTTTTGTGTATTTTCTTCTGTTATCTGCTTTATATCTTTTATGCTCTTTTTGATATCTTTTGTATTTTCCGTATTTTGACATTATTTCTTTTATTCGATCTAATTTTACTATGCCTTCATTATTATAACTAAGTAATATATACTTAAATTTTGCGTTTTTTATTAATTCTTCTAATGCAAGTTCTACTTCTTGTTTTTTACAATATTTTGATCTTTTTGTTTCTTCTGCTCTTACTCCTGTTTTTCCTTTTATTTCTGGATTATCATATAGTGCTATTGTTTCTAAAATGTGATAATTTGTATCATATTTTCTTGCATTGTATGGTGGGTCTAAATATAATATGTCACCCGTAATTTCTTTTATTAGTTCATTTGCATCTTTCATTGTGACTTGATATTTTTTGTTATTTGGATTTGTTACTATTTCTATTGGTTCTATTTTTAAATCTTTTTGTGCTGAATGTTTTATGTTTTTTAAAAATGCTTCATATACTGATGCTGTATTGGCAACTTTATCTGCTGCTTCTAGTAAAGATGCTAATAAATAGTAATATTCATTTTCTGTAAGTAAACCATTCTTTTTCCATTCTTCTATTTGCATTCTTATTGAGTCTATTTTTATTGCATTTTTTTCAGTAAAATATTGTCTTTGGTATTGACCGATTTTGTGTTCCTTCTTTTGTGTAATTGTTGTATATAAAACCTTTTTTGTCTTGCAAGTAATTTAAAAATTTGAAAACATTTTCTATTCCTATATTTTTTAAATTGTTAAATTCTATTCTTTTATTATTTTCTATATAATGTTTTGATAATACATAACTATAATATTGTATATCATTAGATATAATATTATAATTGTATCGTTTAAAATATTTTCCAACACAAGCAGTTCCTGCAAATATATCACATAAAATAATATTTTGGTCTTTTTTTAGGTTTGTAAAATCTTGTATTGTATCATCTATATAGTTTAATATTGATAATTTTGATCCGATGTAATTCATTTTTTGCCTCCTCTATTTTTGGTATTATATCATAGTTTATGGATTATTACATGATTTTTTTGTATTTTGTAGGTCTTTTTTAATAAAATTGCCCAAAGAAGGTTGCCAAAAAAGGGCGGAGCAAAATTGTGCCAAAGGGGACGGAGCAAAATGTGCCAAAGGGGACGGAGCAAAATGGCAACTTTTTTAAGTTGCCATTTTGCTCCGTCCCCTT
>CALXUX010000111.1 GCA_944391785.1 uncultured Clostridia bacterium | reverse complement strand
TTGCCATTTTGCTCCGTCCCTTTTGGCACATTTTGCTCCGTCCTTTTGACACATTTTGCTCCGTCCCTTTTGGCACATTTGGGCAATTTTTCTTCGTCACTTTTGGCAACCTTTTGCAATTCAAAATCACAAATATAAACAAAATATAAAAAATCAAATACAAGAAGAAACAATATCATTAAAATTCATAAAAAACTCAAACATATAATTAAAAACATTTTTTCTATTAATAGACTCGTTCAAAACAATATCACAATCAGCAATAGAAATATCATTTTGCATCAAACAAACTTTACCAACTACAACTCCTTTATCTAAAGGAGCCTCTAAAAACATATTACAATCAACATAAACTTTAAGCTGATCAATAACGCTATTTTCTAAAGGAACACAATCATATTCTAAATCACTTAAAACTAAAGAAACAGACGAATCAGTAGATTTATTAATATAAACATCAGCTAAATTTTTAAGTTTCCAATTTTCAAACTCTTCATAGATTAAATCTTTAATATTAACAACACTAAAATTCGAAAAAACATAATTAATCAATTTAGTACTATCAATAGTTCTAAATTTTTTAGTATCAGCCCCCAAAACAACACAAATAATATCTAAATCACCGCGCTTGCAACTAGTAACCAAACACCTATTAGCCCCATTAGTAAAGCCAGTTTTAACACCATAAACACCATCCAAAGATCCAAGAAGCTCATTAGTATTATGAATATTTTTAGGATATCCATTAATATTAACAGTATAATTTAAAGTACCAACAATCTTAGAAAAAACATCATTCTCAAGAGCAAAATTTGTCAAAACAGCAAGTTCATACGCAGTAGTATAATGCAAGTTTGAATCAAGACCATGAGGAGTCTCAAAATGAGTATTATTAAGACCTAAAAGAGCAGCCTCTTCATTCATTAAATTTGCAAATCCTTCAATATCACCACCAACAAATTCTGCAAGAGCAACAGCAGCATCATTTCCAGAACATAGAAGAAGACCATATAATAAATCTTGAACACTCAATTTATCGCCAGCTTTTAGGCCCAATCTAGACCCACCTGTTCCAGCAGCCTTTTTAGAGACAGTAACAATATCATTTAAATTAGCATTTTCTAAAACAACAGTTGCAGTCATAATTTTAGTGGTAGAGGCCATTTTTCTTTTTTGATTTTCATTTTTACCACATAAAACAACCCCAGAATTTCTATCAATCACAACATATGCTCTAGAATTTATAGAATCCAAAGAATTAGAACTTGAAGAAACTTCGATAGTATCCATTACATCATCAAACACTTCTGAGTCAACATCATCAGCAAAAGAACAAATATTAAAAGAAAAAATAAATAATAAAAAAACAAAAATAAATTTAAAGACAAAATTTCTCATAACTATACCCCTATACCAAATAAACTATTAATATATTTATGAAAAAAAAGACAAAACTATGAACAAAATTAATAACTATAGCAAAATAAAAAAAGAGGCAAAATCATTAAATCCTCAAACAAAAAAGCATAT
This sequence comes from uncultured Clostridia bacterium, assembly GCA_944391785.1. GTDB lineage: Bacteria > Bacillota > Clostridia > TANB77 > CAG-508 > CAG-269. The sequence goes on along the minus strand of CALXUX010000111.1, from coordinate 12,438 downwards.
AAGTATTGAATTTGTAACAAAAATGTAATATAATTATAATGTAAATGCAAAAATATAAAAAAGCCATAACCGAAAAAAAAAAAAGAATGAAAAATAAACAAGAAAAAAAAGGTAAAAAATAGTCATTGACTAAAACAAAAAAAGATGTAAAATAAATATAGTATGTATATAAAAAGGAGAGGAAAAATATGAAACTAAAAAAACTAAGTCTAATACTTATAAGCACATTATTTTTAATAGCACTAACAATAATGCCAAACACAAGCAAAGCATCAACGCAAATAACACCACCATTATATCTAGGAGTTCAAGAATACAGAACAAACACAAACCCACAAAACATGGCATATGCAATAGGAAACCCAGATAGAAACGGATCAACTTCAGAAACTATGGTAGGAGCCAAAATATGGGACATAGTAAAATATCAAAGTGGAGACACAGCTGATACAAACTATGACAACACCATAAACTATTATTGTGTAAAAGCAGGAGTAGGTTTCAGAAACACAGGAGAAAGAGCAATATACAATTTATCATATGATTTTAAAACAGAAAGAGAAGAAATACTACAAAGTAACAATGATATAATAAAAAGTATAGTAAACACAGAAAACGATACATATTACAAAATAATGGCACTAGCAGACTTAATGTACTTACCAGTACAAACAACAGATGAAGATATACTTGCAAAACAAGAAGAAGAAAAACAAGAACTATTAAAAGCTGCCCAAATATACATACCAGATGAGTTCACAATAGAAATAACAGATACAGACATAGAAGCAGTACAACAAGCAGCACTATGGTATTTTACAAACTATGATGATGAAATATTTGATACAGTATATAACCAATACGGAAAAACAGAAGAAGAAGGAGGATGGTTTACATACAAACTATCAGGAATGAACGAGTACTATAGCTTTAGTGACTATGGAAAACAGCAACAAGAAAAAGAAGGAGAACAAAGACAACGTCAAGCAGTAAGGTTATATAATTATTTAATAAAAACAGCAATAGAAAATGCACAAAGTTACAAAGAAGGAACTGCTGAATCAAACACAAAAATAACACTATATGTAAATTCAACAGTAACAACAAACCAACCAATAATACTAATAGAAAAATTACCAGAAGAAGAAAAAGAATTTGACTTATCATTAAGAAAATATATAACAAAAGTAAATAATATCTCACTAGAAGGAACAACATCAAGAATACCAGAAATAGATGAATCAACATTACAAACAAGCACAACAGCAACATACAAACACAAAAAAGACCCAGTAAAAGTAAAAACAGGAGATACAGTAACATACAATATAACAATATATAATGAAGGAGAAAAGGAAGGTAGAGCAACAAAAATAATAGACCAATTACCAACAGGTCTAGAATTTGTTAAAATAAACACAGAAGGCTTTACTGCAGAATATGATTCAGAAACAAACCAAGTAACAATACAAAGACAAGCAGGAAACGAAACAAACCTAGAACCATATGAAGAAGGAAACTTACAATCAGAAACAATAGAAATAGAATGTAAAGTAACAGAAAAACCAGATGCAACCACAAGCAAAATACTAACAAATGTAGCATATATAGCAGAAGAATATGATGCAGAAGAAAATCAAACAATAATATCAGAAGAAGGAATGGACAGAGACTCAGAACCAGGAACAATTCCAAATGTAAACAAAGACAACATGGAAAACTACAAAGGAACAACTGAAGAAGAAGACTTAAGTCAAAACATATATTACCCAGGACAACAAGATGATGATGACTTCGAAAAATTAATACTAGAACCACAAAGTTTTGACCTAAAACTAGTAAAAAGAATTGTAGAAGTAAACGGAGAAAAAGTACCAGAAAGAATAGAAAATATAGACATAAGTAACCTAAATAAAGAAGACGAAAATGGAAATAAAATAACAACAGGAGAATACAACCTAAACAAAAACCCAGTATCAGTAAAAAAAGGAGACATAGTAAAATATACAATAAGAATATACAATGAAGGAGACATATCAGGATACGCAGAAGAAATAACAGAAGACATCCCCGAAGGACTAGAATTCCTATGGTCAGAAGAAACAGAAAGCGAACTAGAAGCAAATGAAACACTAACAGAAGAAGAAAAAGAAGCAATAAAATACAACCAAGGAATCTGGGACATAAAAGAACTAAACACAGAAACAGGTAAAATAGAAATGATAACAACAGACTACTTAGGAAAAGGCAAAGGAGAAGAACTAGTAACAGAAGGAGCAAACCTAATCAAAGGATTTGAAGAAGAAAAAGGATACATAGACACAATAAACGAAAAAAACCCAGACTACAAAGAAATATCAGTATACATGAAAGTAGTATCAGAAGACCAAACAGGAACAATAATAAGAAATGAAGCAGCAATAACAGAAGATGCAGACGAAGAAGGAAATCCAGTAGACGACAGAGACTCAAGCCCAGAAGAATGGGTAAAATATGAAGATGACGAAGACTATGACAATATAAAACTACAAACATTTGATTTAGCTTTAAGAAAATTCATAATAGCAGTAAGTCCAGACGAAGAAATAAGTGAAGAAGAATACCTAAGAAACGAAGACGGAACATATTCAAGAGCACCACAAGTAGACACAAGCCTATTAAACACCCAAGATGCAGAAGGAAACCTAATCACAACAGCAATATATAATCACACAAAAGAACCAGTAGAAGTAAACCAAAATGACTATGTAATATACAGCTTAAGAATATACAATGAAGGAGACATAGCAGGATATGCAGAAAAAATAACAGACCACTTGCCAGAAGAATTAGAATTTGTAGAAGGAGAATTCAACGAAGAATATGGCTGGACAGTTTCAGAAGATGGAAGAACAGTAGAAACAAACTACCTACAAAACAGCATAATAGAAGAAACAAGAAAAGATGAAGAAGGAAGAATAATCCTATCATACAAAGAAGTACCAATAATGTGCAGAGTAAAAGAAAATGCACAAACAAACAAAAACTTCACAAACATAGCAGAAATAACAGAATACAAAGACGAAAACAAAGAAGAAATACTAGATAGAGATTCAAACAAAGACAATATAAACCTACCAACAGATGAAGACTTACCAGGATATAAAGGAGACGAAACAGGAGAATACATCCCAGGGCAAGAAGATGACGACGACTTTGAAAAAATACTAATAAAACCATTTGACTTAGCCTTAAGAAAATTCATAACAGGAGTAAATGACGAAGAAGTAGGAACAAGAATTCCACAAGTAAGTCTAGACGAAGAAACAGGAAACCTAACATATAATCACACAAAAGAACCAGTAGAAGTAGTAACAGGAGATACAGTAATATACACAATAAGAGTATATAATGAAGGAGAAAAAGCAGGCTTTGCAAGTGAAGTCGCAGATGACATCCCAGAAGGACTAGAATTCTTACCAGAAAACGAAACAAACCAAGAATATAGATGGGTAATGTATGATAGTGAAGGAAACATTACAGAAAATGTAGAAGAAGCAGAAAAAATAGTAACAGACTACCTATCAAAAGAACATGGCGAAGAAATGATGCAAGAAAATGAAACTCAAGGAAATGAAAACCAAGAAGAAAATCCAAATCTATTACATGCATTTAACAAAGAAGCAGAAATCTCAGACACAAACCCAGACTATAGAGATATAAAAGTAGCCTTCAAAGTAACAGAACCAGAAACTTCAGACAGAATAGTAATAAACTCAGCACAAATCCAAGAGGACGAAGACGAAAACGGAAACCCAGTAGAAGACATAGACTCTACACCAGGCGAATGGAATGACGGAGAAGATGACCAAGACAAAGAATATGTAAAAGTAACATACTTTGACTTAAGTTTAAGAAAATGGGTAACAGAAGCAATAGTAATAGAAAACGGAAAAGAAACAATAACACAAACAGGACACACAGCAGAAATGGATCCAGAACCAGTAGTAAAAGTAGAATTACACAGAAAAAAACTAGACGAAGTAACAGTCAAATTCAGATATAAAATAAGAATAAAAAATGAAGGAGACATAGCAGGATATGCAAAAGAAATAACAGACTATGTACCAGAAGGACTAAGATTTGTTCAAGAAGACAACCCAGGTTGGACAGATGAAGGAAACAATATAATCTCAACAAGACTACTAGAAAACACACTACTACAGCCAGGAGAAACAGCAGAAGTAGAAGTATTGCTAACTTGGATAAACGGAGAAAATAACTTAGGACTAAAAACAAACACAGCAGAAATCTCAGAAGACTACAACGACAAAGGAGTACCAGACATAGATTCTACACCAGACAACAAAAAACCAGGAGAAGACGATATAGATGATGCAGAAGTAATCCTTTCAATCTCAACAGGAGGAGCAAAAGTATATTACGTATTAGGATTTACAGTATTAATAACACTAGCAGGTGGAATAATATTAATTAAAAAATTTGTAATATAACCAAAATTCAATAAAAAAAGCAGATATTACTTATTTTAAAATGAACCCAAAATGTTAGACAAAAAAGTTTAACAAGGAGGGTTCATTTTTATGAGTAAATATCTGCATTTTTCAAGATCAAAGTTACAAATTACAGAATGTTAAGCATAATTATAGTTATAAATTGTAATAATATAAAAATAACAGTTATAAAATAAAAGGAATTTTTTTATCAAATAATATATTTACAATTATTATACCACTATGATATAATCTTAGAAGGAACAAATGAGAGGTGAATAGAATGAATCAAATATTAGCAACACAAAAGCCACAAAGTAAGAAAAAAAGGAACAATACACAAGCTAATATAAATAGCATAACAAAAGTATTTGCAACAGCATTAATATTCTTTGCTATATTTTTAATAGGTTCAGGAACATATGCAATATATAAAAACCAAAGTAATGCAAACAAAGCAATAATAAAACCAACAATAACATTAGAAAATGAATCAGAAAGCACAATACTATTAAAAGTCATAAGCGAAAACAACTTAGACACTGTAACATATTATTGGAATGGAAGCGAAGAAACAGTAATAAATGGAGAAGGAAAAAAATATCTAGAACATCAAATAGACATAAAAACAGGATCAAATGTATTAACAGTAGTTGCAAAAGACGTAAATGGAGGAGAAACATCATACAGCAATCAATACACACTAAATAGCAATATACTAATAGACTCACTAGACAATGGAAAAATATCAATAACATATGAAGGAGATAAAATAATAACATATATGACATATCGTTGGGACGAAGAAACTGAAACTACTGTAGACATTAATAACACGCAAGTAAATGAAGAAATAGATGCAAGAGCAGGAATTCATACATTAACAGTTACACTAGTAGACGAAGAAAACAATACAGAAACAAAAGTGCAAGAAATAAATGGTGTTTCAACACCAACAATAGATATCAACTTTAACGAAGACTACACAAAATATGTAATAACATTAAAAGATCCTATAGGACTACAAGAAGTAATAGTTACATTAAACGAAGATGAAAACCAAAGATTTGGACAAACATTATCAGGAACAGAATTCCAATTTGAAATTCCTCTATATGAAGGAAGCGACAACAAAATGCAAGTAAATGTAACAAACACAGGAAACATAGAAGCTGAAAGAAAAGTACAATTTCCAAAATAATACATTATATAAACAATGAAAATTAAGTATAATAAAAAGTAAAAGAAAAAACTTAAATTATAATAATAAAAATATTAAACCAACATACAAAAAAGAAAATAAAAATAAACATAAAGAAAGGGCAAAAATGGGACAAGAGCTGTTTAAAATATTAACATACTTTATAATATACTCTATCGGTCGGATGGGTATTAGAATCAATATTTAGAAGTATATGTGAAAAGAAAATAATAAATACAGGATTTCTAAAAGGACCTTTTTGCCCTATATATGGAATAGGTGCAATAATAATGATAGTTTTCTTAGACAGATTTAAAGGAAATATATTATTATTATTTGCCATGTCAATAATAATACTTACAATATGGGAATATATAGTTGGATATTTTTTAGAAAAAACATTTCACACAAAATATTGGGACTATTCAAACCATAAAATAAACCTTCATGGAAGAATATGTCTTACAAACTCAATATTTTGGGGAATACTAGGAATAATATTCATATATTATATACATCCATTTATTCAAAAACAATTAATATTAGTAGATGGAACAATACTACATATAGTAATATATTTAATTACTATACTTCTAACAATAGATGCAGTTACAAGTATAATTAAAGTAAAAAATATAAATATAACACTTGAAAAAATAGAAAACTTAAATAAACAAATAAAAGAAAAAGTAGAAGAGCTAAAAAACATAAAATTAGAAGAAGGAAAAGAATCATTATCTGAAAACTTGCAATTGATAGTAACAAAATTAGACAAAAAGAAAAATCAAATTATCAGAAAATTATATAAAAGAGTATACAGATTGAAAAAAGCATTTCCAGCAATAAATTCAGAAGAAATAACAGAAATATTAAACAAAAGACTTGAAATAATAAAAAAAGAAAATATCATAAAAAGCAATAAAATAAAACAAAAGAGCAAAAAAGTAAAGAAAAAACAACAAAATAAACAAGAAAATAAACAAGAAAATAAACAAGAAAATAAGCAAGAAGATAGACAACAACATAACTAAAAAATAAAAAACATAAAAACAAAAAAATGAAATTCAAAACCAAAACAAAATAGGAGGAATTTATGGTACAAGAAATCTATATAATAGACGATGATGACTCATCGATATTAGTATTCAGAGAATTATTTAAAAATGACAAAGAATACAAATTCATAAGTGTAAAATCAGACCAAATAGATGTAGCACTAAAAAACATACCAGCAATAATAATAATTAATGAAGACGCAATAGAAGTAGATGTAGTAGATTTATGCAAAAAAATAAGAAGAGATGATGACAACAGTATAACACCAGTAATAGTAGTATCTTCAAATGGAGAAAAAGAACATCGTATACAAATACTAAAAGAATCAATAGAATACTATATAAAAAAACCAGTAAATGAAAAATACTTATATTATACAGTAAAAAACTTAAATAGACTAATGAATATAAATCGTAGAATAAGTCCACTAACAGGATTACCAGGAAATGTTCAAATTCATGCAGAGCTAAAGAAAAGAATATCAAACAACGAAGAATTCTGTGTACTTTATTTGGACCTAGACAATTTTAAAGCATATAATGACGTATATGGATTTTTAAAAGGAGACCAAATAATAAAATTCACAGCAGACACTATATTAAATCAAGTACATCAAGAATTTAACGAAAACACATTTGTAGGTCATATAGGAGGAGATGACTTCATCGCAATAGTTCCAGGAACAAGATGTGAAAAACTATGCCAAAATATAATAGCAAGCTTTGACCAAAAAGTTACATCTTTCTTTACTCCAGAAGATGTTAAAAATGGATATATAGAAGTTGCAAACAGAAAAGGTATAATAGAACAATTTCCACTAACAGCAATCTCAATAGGAGTAGTTGTAGTAGACGAAAATAGATTTTACAATATCCTTGAAATAGGAGAAATAGGAGCACAAGTAAAACATGCTGCAAAATCTGTAATGGGAAGCAGTTATGCAATAGATAGAAGAACAAATCATACTAAAGGTTAGGCAATTGCTTGATCTTTTTTTGTTGATGACAATAAAACAAAAATAAGTAATAAAAAAAATTAATATTAATATAATAAAGTATAAAATATTAAAAATACATACTAAACCGATATACAAATATCAAATTAAGGAGGAAACATGATATTTTTAAACAGAAAAAGAATAAGTTTAATATTAATAATAATATTACTTGGAATATTTACATTCTCATATAAACAAGAAGCAGAAAATGAAAAAGCACAAATTGCAACATCAACACCAGTATCAGGAAAAGTTGTAATTTTAGATGCAGGACACGGGTATCCAGATGAAGGGGCACAAAGCAAAAACGGAACAACAGAAGCAAAAATAAATCTAAAAATCACACTAAAAGTACAAAACCTATTAGAACAAAGTGGATGTACTGTAATATTAACAAGATCAGACGAAAATGGAATATATGATGCAAGTAGCAACACAATAAAAAGCAAAAAAATTTCAGACATAAAAAACAGAGTAAAAATAGGAAACCAATCATCAGCAGACATATTTGTATCAATTCACTTAAATAAAATACCACAAGAGCAATACTATGGATGGCAATGTTTTTATCAAAAAAACAGCGAAAATAGTAAAAAATTAGCAACAAACTTGCAAAACAATTTAAATCAATCAATACAAAAAGAAAACAACCGTGTACCAATGCAAATTGAAAACGTATATATAGTAGAACATGTAGAAATACCATTATCAATAGTAGAATGTGGCTTTTTATCAAACACACAAGAAGAAAAAGAATTGCAAGAAGAAGAATATCAAGATAAACTAGCTTGGGGAATATATAATGGAATAATAGAATATTTTTACAATTAAAATATAGCAAAAAAATCCAAAAACAATTTATAAAACATCAAAAACAATCTGTAGTAATGTCATTTAAGATATCACACAATAAATAAACACTAAATAATAACATAATAACATCAAAAATATAAAACTAATATATAAAATTACAAAAAATTATGATATACTAAAAATATAATAAAATAAAAAAATAAAAGGAAATCTTATGGAATTATTAGATATATTAGATGAAAAAGGTAACTATACTGGAAAATCAGAAGAAAGAAAAATAGTTCACAATAAAGGTTTATGGCATATACATGTTGGAGTATGGATAATGAATGAAAAAGGAGAATTACTATTTCAACAAAGATCACAAGAAAAGAAAGTAAATGCTGGAAAATGGACCAGAACAGGAGGCCATGTAGATAGTGGAGAAACACCTTTGCAAGCAATACAAAGAGAAACAAATGAAGAAATAGGAGTAAAGATTCCAATAGATAAATTCAAATTACTAAGCATCAACAAAGAAGAAGTATATTTGACTGACTATAAAATAACCAACAGACAATTTATATACAGTTATTTTGCACCAGTAGATTATAAAATAGAAGACTATACTATTCAAAAAGAAGAAGTAAGTGATCTAAAATATATAACAATTGAAGAAATGGAAAAAGCAATACAGGAAAAGGACGACAAATACACATTTATAAAATGGGACAAAATTGGAGAAGTAATAGAAGGACTAAAAAAATTAAGAGACAATTATAAAAAATTTAAGAAACAAAATCGTTCATAATTATGAGAAAATAAAATTAAATCTTATTTGGGATATTGTAACAAATGATATCGTACAATTGAAAGAAGATTTAGAAGAAATATTAGATAATAGTAATAGTTAAAAATTGAGGTGAGAATATGTTAAAAAGTTTTAGATATACTTATAATAAATTAGTCAGAGATAAAATTCCTGAAGATATTGATAGTGAACTAGGTAGAAAATGTAAATATAGAATTCTTGATGATACAGAATATTTAAAAGAATTAAATAGAAAAGTTCTAGAAGAGGCTAATGAGTTTATAGAAGAAAATAGTATTGAAGAACTTGGCGACTTAATGGAAGTTATAAATGCTATAATGAAATTAAAAGGTTACAATATGAAAGAAGTAGAAAAAGTAATGAAAGCCAAAGAAGAGAAGAAAGGTGCATTTAATAATAAGATTTTTTTAGAATATGTTGATGAAGAAAAAAGAAATTTAGAAGAATAAAAAGAATTGAACAAAGATTTTAGAAAATGAGATTTTTAAATTAATATTAAAAATATTTTATTAAGACAGATAACTAAAAGGATTACTAATAATAAGTTAGTAGTTCTTATTGTAAAGTTATTATAACTATTGTAAAGCTGATATAATATAAAAAATAAAAAGTGGAGTTGTTGAAAATGGAAGATACAATAATTTATTTAATTAGACATGCTGAAACTGACCAAGAAAATGAAATTAGAAATACAAATGAAAACTCTCAAATAATCAATGAAAAAGAAATATTATCAGTACAAGGAGAAGAACAATCTAAAAAAATAAGCAAACATACTGAACTAAAAAGCATTGATGTCATCTGGTCAAGTAGTTTTGTAAGAGCAAAAGCTACAGCCAAATATATTGCAAATGCCAATAAATTACCAATTAATTTAGATAGCAATTTAAATGAAAGAAAATTAGGAAATTTAAAAGAATTAGGAGAATTTATGAAGAATAAAAAAACAAAAGATCCTTCTCAAGAACAACTATTAGACATAAAATTTAAAACCTCTGACGGAGAAAGTGCAGAAGATACAAGAAAAAGGATGACTAATTTTTTTGATAAAATCTTAAAAGAATATGAAGGAAAAAAGATTGCTGTAATAAGCCATGGAGGATCAATAAAATTTTTCTTACTAAATTGGTGTAAAGTAGATGAAAATATCAAATTAGTATATAATAATACCGTGCTAAATATAACATCTCCATGTTTATTAAAAATGACTTTTAGAAAAAATGAATTAGTAGATATAGAACAAATAATATAAGAAAGGATAAAATATATGGAAAAAGTAAGCTATAAAAACTTTCTAGGTAAAAAAGTAAAAGCAGTAATAGATAGACCAATGGGATCAAAACACCCTAAATGGGGATTTATATATCCAATAAATTATGGATATATTCCAAATACCATAAGTGGAGATGGGGAAGAACTAGATGCATACATAGTAGGAGTATTTGAACCAGTAAATGAATATGAAGGAAAATGTATAGCTGCAATACACAGATTAGATGAAGACGACGATAAATTAATCATTGCTCCTGAAGAAAAGATATATACTAAACAGCGAATTGAGGCATTAGTAGAATTTCAAGAAAGATATTTTAAGCATGTAATAATTGAAAAATAAAGGAGAAAAAAGAAGAAATTCTAATAGAGCCAGACTATAAAATAAAATCAATAAAAGAATTATTAAATCTTTTATAATATCAGTAATAAACCTTTAATTTAAAGCATAAAATTAAGTAGCTTTAATTGGAGGTTTTTTTAATGTTCATAGTATTTAATAAAGAAAAAATATATACATATCTAATATCAATAATAACTGTAGTGTTACTATTTGTAGTAGCATCAACTATAATAGAAAATCAAACAATGCAAGTATCAGCACGAAATGAAAAGCTATTACCAATCTATAAAGTAAATACTACGGAAAATAAAGTAGCACTAACACTAAATTGTGCCTGGTAACAATTACTTTTATGATAGAAATTTAAAACAAGTTATTTTAGGATTTTTTTTAATATTTAAAACAATGATATTGTTAAGGTTTATATAAATTTAAAATATCATTGTTTTATTTTATAAGATTTAAATATTTTATAAAAATATTTAAAGGTATATGAAATTATTAAAAAATATGATAAAATAAGAAAAAATACAAAGGAGTATCAAATGAAACTATTAAAAGATAAAAGAAAAGAAAATTCAAATAATAAATTAGTAATTAGAAAAGTAAAATATGAAGATATTGAACAAATTGTTGATATAAATATCAAAGACTGGAAAAAAGTATATAAAGGAATAATAGATGATGATATTTTGGATAATCTTAATAGGGAAGAAAAAATAAAAAAATGGAGCGAACATTACAATATAGGAAATGTAATTGTTGCAGAAGAAAATGGCACTATATTAGGATATTGTAGATATGATGATAATGTGGTTTATGAAAATACCGATATAGATTCAGAGATAATAGCAATATATGTGGATTGCGATAAGTTAGAAAATGGAATAGGAAGGAATTTAGTAGAATATGTAAAGAATGATTTAAAAAATAAAGATAAAACTAAAATGGTAATATGGTGTTTGGAAAAAAATCAAAATGCAAGAAAGTTCTATGAAAAAATGGATGGAAATTTGCTATCTGATGAAAAGTACTTCGAAAAAGAAGGGAAAAAATATAAAGAAGTAGGATATGTTTACAATATTAAATGATAATAAATATGGAATTGATAGATATTAAAATTTATGCTATATTAATAGCAGAGTATAAGGAGTGATACTATGAGTGAAAAAATATATACAATTGATGAAATAAAAAAAATATTGAAAGAATTTTTAAGAGATAAACCTGTATATCAAGTAATACTATTTGGTTCTTATGCAAAACATGAAGCAACAAAAGAAAGTGATATAGATTTAATAATAGATACAAATTCAGAATTAAAAGGATTTGCACTATTAAAATTAATATGCCAAATAGAAGAAAAATTGAAAAAAAATATTGATGGATTTGAAAAATATGAAATAATAGAAGATTCATCAATTGACAAGGAAATAAAAGAAACAGGAGTTG
>CALXUX010000110.1 GCA_944391785.1 uncultured Clostridia bacterium | reverse complement strand
AATTACCTTAGGATTATTTGTCGTATAATTTTTTGTCTTTTTATTACTACGTCTAAATTGATATTTAAAAAAACTTCGTTTTTTTATGTTACTTCCTTTTTTCTATTTAGTTTCGCAAATATCTATTTTCTTTGATAGTAAAAAGCTTTTGTTCTTATTTGATTTGTTTTTTTACATCTTTTTATTGTAACTTTGTATAATTGTATATTATAAATTTTTAAAAAGATCTGTTTTTCTTAATTCTTCTAATGTTGGCCATTTAGCATCTTTTTCTGATGTAAGTAAATCAGATATTTTCATGTTTCCTAGTGGCCATTCTATATTTACATCTTTATCATTCCAAGCTAGGCCTCCTTCTGCTTGTGGATTATATATATCATCACATTTATATGTGAATTCTGCTTCATCTGATAATACCAAAAATCCATGTGCAAATCCTTTTGGAATCATAAACATTTTTTTATTTTCTTCTGATAGTATTACACCTTCCCATTTACCATATGTTTTACTTTCTGGTCTTAAGTCTACTGCTACATCAAATACTTCTCCTTTTATACATCTTACAAGTTTGCTTTGAGTATTTTCCTTTTGGAAATGTAATCCTCTTAATACACCTTTTTTTGATTTTGATTGATTGTCTTGAACAAAATCATAGTTTAATCCTAATTCTTCAAAATCTTTTTTGTTATATGTTTCCATAAAATATCCCCTGTTGTCTCCAAAAACTGTTGGTTCTATAATATATACATCTGGTATTTTTGTTTCTATTTTTTTAAATTTTCCCATGGTTTTTCCCTTCTTTTTTTAAAATAATATTAGTTTTGCAATTCTTAAATGTTCATTTATTTGTTTTTTATATGTATTATGTATTAAACTCTTCTTAATATTTTTAGAATTTATATATTATTAAATATATCATCTTCATAAATTTCATGATAGTCTATTTCTTCAGTATCTAAGACTTTTTGTAAATATTTACCATATTCTGTTTTTCCAAAATGATTTATTGCTTCTTTTAATTCTTCTTTTCCTATCCAATTATTTTTATATGCTATTTCTTCAAGACATGCTATTTGTATTCCTTGTTTTAATTCTATTGCTTTTACAAAATCTGATGCATCTGAAAGTCTATCTGCTGTTCCCGTATCAAACCATGCATATCCTGAACCAAGTGGTATTACTCTTAGTTTTCCTTTTTCCATATATGCTTTATTTACATCTGTAATTTCCAATTCTCCTCTTTCTGATGGTTTTAATGATTTGGCAATTTCGACTACATCATTATCATAAAAATATATTCCTGGTACTGCAAGTGAAGATTTTGGTACTTTTGGCTTTTCTTCTATTGATAATGCTCTTCCTTTACTGTCAATTTCTACTACTCCATATGAAGTTGGATCTGCAACTTTGTATCCAAAAATTAGTCCTCCTTCTTGTAAGTTATTCGCAGCTTTTAATACCCTTTGAATTCTTGAACCATAAATCATATTGTCACCTAATATTAATGCAACATTGTCATCCCCTATAAATTCTTCTCCTACTCTAAAGGCATCTGCAAGACCTATTGGTTTTTCTTGTATTTTATATTCTATTTGCATCCCTATTTTTGAACCATCTCCAAATAGATTTTCAAATGCACTAATATGTGTTGGTGTAGATATTATTAATACTTCTCTTATTCCTGCCATCATTAATATTGATAATGGATAATATATCATTGGTTTATCATATACAGGTAACATTTGCTTTGATATTGCAAGAGTAATTGGGTATAACCTTGTTGCACTTCCTCCTGCTAAAATAATTCCTTTTCTATTTTTCATTCTTCTCATTCCTCTTTTCTATTTTTGATTTTCTCTTTCTAGATATTTTTTTAGTCCTTCTTCCCAGTGTGGAATTTGTATTCCAGCATTTTTTAATTTCGTTTTGTCAAGCTGTGAATTTGTTGGTCTTTTTGCTGGTCTTATAAATTCTTCTGATGTTACTGGATTTACTTTTGTTTTTATATTTTCTAATTCATATATCTTTTTTGTAAATTCATACCAAGTTGTGAATCCTTCATTTGTTGCATGATATGTTCCAAATGGAATTTTCTTTTCTATTGCTTGTTTTATTACTTTTGCTAAGTCTCCTGCAAATGTTGGGCTTCCGTGCTGGTCATTTACTACATTTACTGCTTCTTTGTCTTTTGCAAGTTTTAACATTGTTCTTACGAAGTTATTTCCATCACCATAAAGCCATGCTGTTCTGAACATGTAGTATTTATCCAAGTTTTCTTTTATTAGTTCTTCCCCTTCTAGTTTTGTTTTTCCATATACACTTACTGGATTTACTTTGTCTTCTTCTTTATATGCTTTTGATATATCTAAATCTCCATCAAATACATAATCTGTACTTATGTGCACAAGTATTGCATCTTCATTTTTTGCTGCTATGCTTAAATTTTTTGGCCCTTCTGCATTTACTTTTCTTACTAATTCATAATTTTCTGGTTCTTCTGCTTTGTCTACAGCTGTGTATGCTGCACAATTGATTATGTAATTTGGCTTTATTTCTTTTACTTTTTTTAATACTGCTTCTTTGTCTGTTATATCTAATTCGTCTGAGTCTGTGCATATTAATTCATTGTTTTCTTTTAAATTTGCAATTACATCTTTTGCAAGCATTCCTTTTGCTCCTGTTAGTAGAATTTTCATTTCGAAATTCCTCCTTTTTCTTCATTTTGTTTTTGGGTTTTTTTGCTTTCTTCCCATTCGTTAGGTATTCTATCATTATTTGCTTAATTTTACAATAGTTTCTTTGCTTTTTTTATTGCATTTTGTGATTTATTAGTGAAAATGTCCCAACTTTTAAATTCATTTATTAGTGAAAATGTCCGATTTATTTTAGAAGTTTGTTACGCCATTTATTAGTGAAAATGTCCCATTAGTTTTACGTCATTTATT
>CALXUX010000109.1 GCA_944391785.1 uncultured Clostridia bacterium | reverse complement strand
TGCCAAAAGGGACGGAGCAAAATGGCAACTTTTAAGAAAAGTTGCCATTTTGCTCCGTCCCTTTTGGCAATTTTGCTCCCCTCTTTTGGCAATTTTGCTCCCCTCTTTTGGCAATTTTGCTCCCCTCTTTTGGCAATTTTTGCTTCTCCTCTTTTGGCGATTTTTGCTTCTCCTCTTTTGGCGATTTTTGCTTCCTCTCTTTTGGCAATTTTGATACTAAAAAATATTTCTAAGAATAAATTTATTTTTATCTTCTATATGTTCCATTAAAAGACTCATTTTATCTAATTCTTCGACTGCATCTGCATATTCTTCCATTTCTATATAGCTTTTTAAGCCATTCAAACTTGTTTCTGTTTTTTCTAGTTCTTCGTGTTCTATAAATATTGCTAGTTTATTATGAGCATTTTTCCATATTTCTTGTATTTCAGATATTTTTTCATTTGAAGCTTTTTTATCTACATCTTCTTTTATTAAATCTTCTCTTAGACTTTCTAATTTTTTGCTTAAATCATTAAATGTTTTTTGACTATAATTTTGGGTAATAATATTACCTATAATTATTGCTATTATGATAATTAGACAAATTATTATCTCTTTTTTCATATAATTTACCCCTTTTAATTCTTATATTAATTTATCCTTTTACCTTTCTTTTTAGTTTCCTTTTTTTGGCAAAATATTTGCCCTTTTCCATCTATTGTTGCAACTAAAGTTTCTTCTGGTTTGTATCCAAATTTTTCAATTTGTGTGCATAACCAATTGTAATCTTTATTTATTTGTTCTAGATTTTTTTTCATAATTTTACCATCAACAACTAAATCATATGGAATCCCTTCATATTCTGGCTTTATATTAAAATCCTCTGGTATAGCATTTCTTTTTTCTGGTTTTTGAATTACTGTTACTTGTCCACTAGTTTCCAAAATTGCATATTCCACATCTCCTAAATTTATTACATTACTTCCTCTTAATCTTTCTTGGAGTTCATTTATTGTAAATCTTTCTTTTCTTAAAGCATCTTCATCAATTTTTCCTCTATATACTAAAATTCGAGGTTTGCCACATACTATTTCTCTTATTTTTACACTTTTTAAATTTATAATTGATAAAAGTAAATGCATTACAAGCAGACCAAGTATCGGAATAATTCCATTTGTTATAGGAATACCTGTGTCTGTCATTGGTATTGATACTAGGTCTGCAATTAATATTGCAATTGCAAGTTCAAATGGTTGGAGTTGACCTATTTCTCTTTTTCCCATTAATCTCATTACTAGTAGTACAAAAATATATAATATTATTGCTCTAAAAAAAGTTATTAACATATTTTCACCTTCAGATTAATTTATTTTTTATTTTATTTTTGTCATTTTTTAACTTTTTTATACTCTTTTTTTTGAATAAATATTTTTTTATTGTAAATAATAAATTTGTAACCTTAAATTAATTTTTATTTTTTTACTAAGGAGGTTAAAATTTATGTCAAATACAGATTCTAATGTTAAAAGTGGAACATCTACTGTTTGGCAAATAGTTGGTAGATTGATTGGTGCTGCTGTTGTTTTAGCAATTACTGCATTTTTCACACCAGGATTTACTATAAACAGTATTTGGACTTTAGCAATTGCGGCTGTAGTTTTAACAGCTATAGATTATCTTGTAACTAAATTTACAGGATTACATGCTAGTCCTTTTGGTAAGGGATTTGTCGGATTTGCTCTTGCAGCTATTACATTATATGTTACTCAATTCTTTGTTGCAGGTTATTCTATTTCATGGATTGCTGCAATTATAGGTGCTTTAATATATGGTGTTATTGATTATTTCTTACCAGGAAATCAATCAATGTAGTTTTTAATAAGAAAAGTTCAAGTTTTAATTATAGTTTTATAAATTATTTGAAAATACCTTTTCTTATTAGATACAAAAAAAGAGATTTTAGTATTTTTGTACTTTAATCTCTTTTTTAATCAATTTAAAGTTTTTGATTTATTTGAATTTTTTATTTTTTAATTAATTTTTTCTATGATTTCATTTTGATTTTTATAAATGCTATTTTCCTTTACTACACCTCTTACAGAAGATAATGGATAAATATTTGTATTTCTTCCTATAATGCTTCCAGGATTTAAAACACTTCCACAACCAACTTCAACATTATCTCCTAACATTGCTCCTACTTTTTTTAGATTTGTTTCTATCTTTGTTTCTCCATTTTTTATGGCCACTAACTTTTTATCTGACTTAACATTTGATGTTATAGATCCTGCTCCCATATGTGATTTATAGCCTAGAATAGAATCACCAACATAATTATAATGAGGTACTTGAACATTATCAAACAAAATAACATTTTTAAGTTCTGTAGAATTTCCAACTACACTATTTTTTCCAATTATTGCTTTTCCTCTAATAAATGCACAATGCCTAATTTCTGCATTTTCATCTATAATTACAGGTCCATTTATATATGCTGTTTTTGCAATTTTACAAGTTTTATGTGCCCATATATTTTCTCCAATTTTTTCAAATTCGTTTTTATCTAATGAGTTTCCAAGTTCAATAATAAAATCGCTGATTTTAGCAAGAACTTCCCAAGGATATGTAACTCCTTTAAATATATCTTTTGCAATTGTTTTTTCTAAATCATATAAATTATCAATTTTGATATTTTCCATAATTGTCTCCTTTTATTTATTTCTTTCCCAGTATTTTTCATATAGTTCTTTTGCAGTTTTTGGGCTGTCTACTCCTTCTTTGTTTTTTACTGGTGCAAAGTCGTCTTCTCTTTTTCCTCTTAAGATTGCTATGTCGTCGAAGAATTCAAAGGCGTCGAAGATGAATGCTTCGAATTTGTATGAGTTTGGCTCTTTTGGTATTATTTCTTTTCCGTTTTCGTCTAGGTATGAGTTTTTTTTGTGTGCACTGTGGTAGATTAAAGTTTCTTTGCTTATTTTTTCTATTGCGTCTATTGTGAATAAATTGCACATTATATGTGATTCTCCATATTTTAGTTCTCCGTTTTCGTCTAGTTCTTCTGCCATTTTTTCTGGTAGTTCTGTGTACTCTATTACTTTTGGGTGTCCGTTCATTTTGCAGAATACTCCTACTTTTTCACTTGGGCTTGCTTTTACTACTGATTTTGATGCTATTTCTACGTTTTGGTCTATTGCCATTCCAAGTAGTGTTGTGTCTGCCATTTTTAGTAGGACATTGTCTACTCCTCCTATGAATACCCATTTTATGCCTCTTTCCTTCATGTCTGCTAGTGCTCCGCTTGTTCTAAGTGATGCAAAAACTCCACCATTTCCGTCTGATGCTTGTTTGATTTTTTGGTTTTTTCCGATTAGAAGCTTTCCTTCTTCATCTATTAGTGGTAGTTCTCCTTGGGTAAATATTATTAAGCTTTCTTTGTCATATCCGAAATAGTTGTTTTTTTCAAGGAATTTGCATGTTTCTTCATTGTTTTCTTTGCTTGTCATTATGTACCAAGGGATGTTTGCATTGTATTTTTTGTTTGCTTCTTTTAGGTTTTCTGCAAGTATTTCAAATAGGTATTTTCCTTTTCCATATACGTCTAGTTTAAATGTACCTTTTGGTCCTGGGTGTTCTAGCCTTGTGCCTTGACCTCCTGCCATTGTTACAACTTCATATTGTGCTTTTTTAATTGTTTCTTTTCCTAGAGTGTCGAATTTTTCTTTTTGCTCTTTTGTAAGTTTTGCTTTGTCTAGATATTTTATTTCTTCTATTTTATTTTCTTTTATTTCTATTTCTTTTTTTGTGCTTTGATATAGTTCTGTAAGTTGATGGAAATCTATGCTGTTTATTTGGTTTATTAGCTCCTTTTTTTCTTTTTCTTCTAAATTATTTAGCCATTTTATTATATGTTCTTGATTGTATGATTTTAATAAGTCTATTGCATCTTGCATTTTATCCATAATTTTTCCCCCTATTAGCTGTTTTTATTATAATATTCTTATTTTCAACTTTTTGCTATTTTATCATACTTTTTTAAAATTGGCAAATTTTTTTTTTTGAAACTTGTCATATCCTTTAATTTTTCAAATATACATTAATAAAGTAATTTTAGTACAAACATTTTTCTTGAAATCTAAAGGAGGTATATAGATGGAAAATACAAGATTGTATCAAGACATCGCAAAAAGGACTGATGGTGATATTTATGTTGGGGTAGTTGGTCCTGTTCGAACTGGTAAATCTACTTTTATTAAGAAATTTATGGATTTACTTGTTATTCCCAATATTGATAATGAATATAAAAAAGAACGTGCAAAAGATGAGTTGCCACAAAGTGCTTCTGGTAAAACTATAATGACTACTGAACCTAAATTTGTTCCAAATGAGGCTATAGAGATTACTTTAGATAATAATTTAAAGTTTAAAACTCGCTTAGTTGATTGTGTAGGTTACCTTGTTGATAATGCAATTGGCTACTTAGAAGACGATATGCCTAGAATGGTTAAAACTCCTTGGTCAGATGATGAAATGCCTTTTGAAGAAGCTGCTGAAATTGGCACAAAAAAGGTAATTGAAGAACATTCTACTATTGGTATTTTAATAACTACAGATGGAAGTTTTACAGATATTCCAAGGGAAGATTATATTAAAGCTGAAGAAAGAGTTGTTTCAGAACTTAAAAGTTTGAATAAACCTTTTATAATTATACTAAATTCTGCTGATCCTTCTTCAGACTATACTTTAGAACTTTCAAATAGACTTTCTGAAAAATATAAACAAACTGTTATTCCTTTGAATTGTTCTGAACTTACTACAGATGATATTAACGCTATCTTTTCTAAGATTTTATATGAATTTCCTGTAGAACAAATTGCAATAAAACTTCCTAGATGGATTGATTCCTTAGATTCTACACATTCTCTTAAACTTGAACTATTTGAGGAAATAAAAAATGCTTTTGAAAATGTTTCTGTTTTAAAAGATATTACCTCTTGCATACAAAAAATTTCTTCTACTGAAATTATCTTAAGAACAAACCTAGATGATATAAAACTTGGAACTGGAAATGTTAATATTAGAATTGAATTAAAAGAAGAGTTGTTTTACAAAGTACTTACTGAAATTACAGGAGTTGATGTTACAAATGAGGGTGACCTATTTAGCATAATCTCTAATTTATCTACAGTTAAACAAAAATATGATAAAATAGCTTATGCCTTAGAAGAAGTTGAAGCTAAAGGATATGGAATTGTTACTCCTACAATTGATGAACTTGTTTTAGAAGAACCTGAAATGGTAAAACAAGGCTCTCGTTTTGGGGTTAAGTTAAAAGCTACCGCTCCTTCTATTCATATGATAAGAACTAATGTAACTACTGAAGTTTCTCCTATAGTTGGTTCTGAAAAACAGTCAGAAGAATTGGTAAATTATTTACTTTCTGGTTTTGAAGATGACCCTAAAAAGATATGGGAATCTAATATTTTTGGAAGAAGTTTGCATGAACTTGTAAATGAAGGTCTTCAGGCTAAACTTTCAAAAATGCCAGAAGATGCTCAAATTAAACTTCAAGAGACTTTGGAAAGAATTGTTAATGAAGGTAGTGGCGGTTTGATTTGTATAATACTTTAATATATATTAAATTTAATGGCTAAAGCTACCAAAGAAAGTTTCTTTGGTAGCTCTTTTAATATGTTTAGTTTGGTAGATATTTTTCTACTAAGATTTTTCTTTTTATTTCTCCTTTTTTCAAATCCAGTATAGGCCTTGAAAATTTGATACTTTTACCTTCATATTCTATGTGTATTTGTGGAACCCCTTCTTTTAAGGTCACTAAATATACTTTTTTGGTGTCTTTGTTTAATATCTGGTAATAGTTCTCCTTTCCAATTTTTCTGATAAATTTGATTTCGCTTCCTGGGAGCTCACAAATTTCTAATTTTGGCTTATACATATTTAATAAATATGCTTTTCCTTGACCAAATTTTTTATTTATTATTCCTAGATAACTAAGTGGCATAGATTTTATTACTCTTAATTCGTCCCACTCACTAGTCACAGCTTTTATGCCATCTTCCGGACTTACTTTGTAAATCTTTGCTTTTTTGCCGAGTTCTGAATTTATCTGATATCCTGGCATATCAGAAAATTCTTTTGCAAATATTTTTGAAATAAGGACTTCATCTTTATGAATATACATGTACATGTATGTTGGGAATGGTTCTTTTGATAATTTTATCTTTATACCACTTTTTAGTGCTTTGTGCATTTCTTGAATTTCAACACATGTTATATTCATTATTTTTCCTGTTTGCAAGTTTAATATCTTTAATATTAAATCTCGACTATCAATTTCAGGCTTAAATATGACTGCTAGGTCTTTTCTAAATGGAGAATCGTAAAATTCATATAGAGGCTTTGTATTTTTTAATTCCTCTATTTTATTTAATTTGTCTTCATTTTTGTATTTTTTGAAAACATTTTCGCCGATTGATATTATTATATGGCTTTTGTCTGGACTTAGCCAATAACTTATTTGTTCTGCTTCTTTAAAGTTTGCAAGTATTGTGCCATCTTTTATTAAAATGATACTTCTACTTCCTTTAAACCCTACTTTTCTCACATATGTTAACCCATAGTTATACAATATGTTGACTTCTTCTTTTTCTTCTATAAAGAAACCTCCCAGTTCCTTCCGTAGCATTAAATATCTACTTACTTTTTTTGGAATTTTTTTGATTTTAAACATATTCTCTTTCCTTTCTTGCCAATAGCTGGCTTAAAATCTTAGATAATAGTTACATCTTTATATTATATCACATTTTTTTCTTATGTCAATTTTGGTATAGGATAATTTTTATTTTACAAATTTTTTCTTCTTAACTGTCCACATGCTGCATCTATATCTGACCCTAGCTCTCTTCTTATTGTTGCTACAATTCCTGAGTCATTTAAATAGTCTCTAAATTTTATTATATTTTCATTTGAACTTTTTTGATATTTTCCATTTTCTATTTTATTTATTGGTATTAAATTTACATGGCAAAGCATTCCTTTAAGAAGTTTTACAAGTCTTTTTGCATCTTCTAAGTTGTCATTATTTTCTTTTGCTAAGGCATATTCAAATGAAATTCTTCTATTTGTTTTTGCAATATAGTCTTTTGCAGCTTTTAATAGTTCTTCTATATTATAAGTATTATTTACTGGCATCATTTTACTTCTTTGCTCATTTGTCGTTGCATGTAATGAGATTGATAATGTGCATTGTATATTTTCTTCTGCGAGTTTATATATTTTAGGTACAATTCCACTTGTTGATATACTTATATGTCTTGCTCCTATGTTTAAAGCTTTGGGGTTATTTATTATTTTTATAGCATTTACAACATTTTCATAGTTATCTAAAGGCTCTCCTATTCCCATAAAAACTACGTTTGATATTCTTATGTTTTCATCTCTTTCTACTGCCATTATTTGTTCTACTATTTCTCCTGAACTTAAGTTTCTTACAAATGGTATTCCTGTAGATGCGCAAAATTTACACCCCATTTTGCAGCCTATTTGTGATGATACACATATGCTATATCCATAGTGATATTTCATTAATACTGTTTCTATTGCATTGCCATCTAGAACGTCAAATAAATATTTTATTGTTCCATCTGATGCTACTTGCTTTTTTTGTATTTTGAATTCTTTTATTATAAAGGTTTCATTTAACTTTTTTCTTAAGTCTAATGATAAATTTGTCATATCATCAAAATTTGATACTTTTTCTTCATATATCCATTTATATATTTGTTCTGCTCTATATGGCTTTTCATTAATTTTACTTAGTTCTTCTTTTAGACTTTCTATGCTATAATCTTTAATATTTTTCATTGATTTCCTTTCTTTATTATTTTTTTCCTTTATTAAAGTTAATACTTTTGGGAATTATTATATTTTTAGGTCTATTTGTTTTCATGAGATTTTCAAATTCTTGCAATATTATATAATCTCTTCCATAAATTATATTTAAAATTTTTCGTCTTATTTTATCAAATGCTGTTTCTTTAACAACTATTAGGCCTGTTTCTATTTTTTTTACCATATTATTTCCTTTTTTATTTTAAATCTTAATTCTTTAATTTTTTATTTTAAATTTTAATTCTTTAATTTTTTATTTCAAATTTTGATTATTTAATTTTTTATTTCAAATTTTAATTATTTAATTTTTTTCAATCATAAATTGCATTTTTTAATACGTTCTATATCATTATATTTCTGCAATACTCTCCCCATATTCTTGCAATCTTTTTTCTTCATTTTCATCAGGTGTCCAAAGGACTCTTATTCCATCATTTATAATTTCAAGCCCTGCCTTTTTTAGTTCTTCTGTTATTAATTTTACTGCTTCTCCGCTCCATCCATAGCTTCCAAATGCTGCTGCTTTTTTTGTTCTTAATTTCATTCCTCTAATCATTTCTAAAATTCCTGCTATTGAATGTAAATATCCATTATTTACTGTTGGTGATCCAACAAGTACTATTTTTGATTTAAACACTTCTGTTAATACATCTGTTTTGTCATCTTTTGCTGTATTCATTAATTTAATAGTTACGTTTTTATCTTTATTTTGTATTCCTCTTGCTATGTTTTCTGCCATTTTTCTTGTGTCGTTCCACATTGTGTCATATATTATTGTTATTTGGTTTTCCTTATAATTGTTTGCCCATTCTAGATATTTTTCGATTATTTTTTCTGGATTTTTTCTCCAAATTAATCCATGGCTTGGACATATCATACTTATTTCCAAATTCATTGCTAAAATCTCATTTATTTTTTTAGTTACCATTAAACTAAATGGTGCTAATATATTTGCATAATATTTTAATGCTTCTTTATATAAAATGTCTTGGTCTACTTCATCTGCATATAAATATTCTGATGCTAGATGTTCTCCAAATCCATCACTTGAGAAAAGTACTTTTTCTTTATCCATATATGCAAACATTGTGTCTGGCCAATGTAACATTGGTGCTTCTATAAATGTAATTGTATTTTCTCCTAAATTTAGTGTATCCCCTGTTTTTACTGGTATAAAGTTCCAGTCTTTGTGATATTGACCTTTTATTGATTTTACCCCATTTGCTGTGCAGTAGATAGGTGTTTCTGGAATTTTATTCATAAGTTCTATTAATGCTCCACTGTGGTCTACTTCTCCGTGTAATGCTATTATTGCATCTATTTTATTTAAATCTATTTCTTCTTCTAATTTAGATACATATTCTTTATCATATGGAAGCCATGCTGTGTCTATTAATACTGTTTTTTCATCTCTTATTAAGTAACTATTGTATGATGAACCATTTATTGTTGTAAATTCATCCCCATGGAATTTTTTTAATTCCCAGTCTGTTTTTCCCACCCAAGTTATCTTATCATTTATTAGTTTTGACATCTTCATCTCTCCTTTTTTTGCATAGATTATATCATCTCCACTTGACGCGGTTCATTTTCTTTTTAATACAAATTTATCCAAATATTCCTCTTTTCTTAATTGGAGGCTGTTCATTCATTGTTTTAGCAAGTTCTACTAATAATTCTCTTTGCTCTTTTGTAAGTTTTTTCGGTGTTTGAACATTTACTGTAAATATATAATCTCCTTGTGCTGAAGAATTTACTACTTTAAATCCTTTATTTCTTATAACAAATTTTGTTCCTGTTTGAGTTCCCTCTGGTATCTTATATTTTTCTTTAGTTCCATCTACCATAGGAATCTCAAGTTCAGCACCAAGTGTTGCTTGTGTTATTGTTATTGGTATATCACATATGACTGAATTTCCACTTCTTTTGAAAATGCTGTGTTTTTTTATTCTTACTGTGATATATAAATCTCCATTTGGTCCTCCTTTTTCTCCTGGATCACCTTCACCTCTTAATACTACTGTTTGATTGTCATCAATTCCTGCTGGAATTTTTACTCGTATTTTTGGTTGTTTTCTAACTGTTCCTCTACCTTTACATACATCACAAGGTTCATTTATAATTTCTCCTGTTCCATGGCATGTGTTACATGTTCTAGTAGTTTGTACTTGGCCAAGTATTGTATTTTGCACTTGTCTTACTTGACCTGTTCCTTTACATTCTGGACATTTAATTGGACTTGTTCCAGGTCTTGCTCCTGTTCCATGGCAATTTGAACATTTTTCATTTCTGTTTATTACTATTTCTTTTTCTACTCCTAGATATGATTCTTCAAATGTTATATCCATGCGTAAGTTTAAATCAGCACCTTTTCTTGGACCATTTTGTTTTCTTGAAGATTGCCTTCCAAATCCTCCTCCAAAAAATGAAGAAAAGATATCTCCTAAATCTCCAAAATCATCAAATCCATCAAAACCAGAACTAGAGTATGAGTAATATCCTCCTTGACCACCAAATGGTCCTCCTGATCCTCCAAATCCTTGTGGGCCGTCTGGTCCAAATTGATCATACATTTTTCTTTTTTGTGGATCAGATAAAGTTTCATATGCTTCATTTACTTCTTTGAACTTAGCCTCTGCTTCTTCTTTATTATCTGGGTTTGCGTCAGGATGATATTTTTTGGCCATTTTTCTATATGCTTTTTTTATTTCATCATCTGATGCATCTTTATTAACTCCTAAAACTTCATAATAATCTCTTTTTGACGCCATTTTTCATTCTCCTTTTTCTATCTTCTTTTTCTTTTTGATTTTTAAGCTATTATTTATCTAAAAATATTTTGTATAAAATTTTTAGTAAATTTCATTCATTTTGTATATTTTGGAATTTTATTTAGCTTTATAAGTACTTTATCTTCCACTATTTTTTTGTTTATCTTTCTTAAAAAGGGTTTAAGGAATATTCCTTAAATCCCTTTTTTTATTTACTTATTGTCATCTTCTACTTTGTAATCTGCATCATATACGTTTCCATCATTTCCTGAGTTTCCGTTTGAAGTATTTTCTGTTCCTGCATTTGCTGCATTTGGATCTACTCCTTGGGCTCCATTTGGATTTGCATTTTTATATAGTTTTTCTGACATATCGTAAAATACTTTTGTTAGTTTTTCTGTTGCTTCTTTTATTTTTTCTGTGTCGTTTGTTTCAACTGCTTTTTTAGTATTTTCGATTTCTGTTTCTACTTTTGCCTTTTCTTCACCGCTGATTTTATCTCCTAAGTCTTTTAGTGTTTTTTCACTATTGTATATTAGGCTTTCTGCATTATTTTTAACTTCGATTTCTTCTTTCTTTTTCTTGTCTTCTGCTGCATGTGCTTCTGCATCTTTTACTGCTTTTTCAATGTCTTCATCTGAAAGGTTTGTTGATGCTGTTATTGATACATTTTGCTCATTTCCTGTTGCCATATCTTTTGCTGATACATGTACTATACCGTTTGCATCTATATCGAATGTAACTTCAATTTGTGGTACACCTCTTGGTGCTGCTGGAATTCCTGTTAATTGGAATCTTCCTAGAGTTTTATTATATGCTGCCATTTCTCTTTCACCTTGAAGAACATGTACTTCTACTGATGTTTGACCATCTGCTGCTGTTGAGAATATTTGTGATTTTTTAGTTGGTATTGTTGTGTTTCTTTCAATTAGTTTTGTAAATACTCCACCATATGTTTCAATACCTAGTGAAAGTGGTGTTACGTCTAGTAATACTAAGTCTTTTACGTCTCCTGATAAAACTCCACCTTGAATTGCTGCACCAATTGCAACACATTCATCTGGGTTAATTCCTTTGTCTGGTTCTTTTCCTGTTATTTTTTTAACTACTTCTTGGACACATGGAACCCTTGTAGATCCACCAACTAGTAATACTTTATGAATATCATTTGCAGTTAAACCAGCGTCTTTTAATGCTTGGTTTACTGGTCCTTCTGTTGCATCTACTAAGTCTTTTATTAATTCTTCAAATTTTGCTCTTGTTAGTGTTATGTCTAAGTGTTTTGGTCCTGAACTGTCTGCTGTTATAAATGGTAAGTTGATTTGTGTTTGACCTACTCCTGATAACTCAATTTTTGCTTTTTCTGCTGCTTCTTTTAATCTTTGCATTGCCATTTTGTCTTGTCTTTAGTCAATTCCATTTGTTTTTTTGAATTCGTCTGCTATATAATCTATTATTCTGTTATCGAAGTCATCTCCTCCTAAGTGTGTGTTTCCACTTGTTGATAATACTTCAAATACTCCATCACCAATATCTAGTATAGATACATCAAATGTTCCTCCTCCTAAGTCGTATATTAATATTTTTTGGTCTTGTTCTTTATCCATTCCATAAGCAAGTGCTGCTGCTGTTGGTTCATTTATAATTCTTAAAACTTCTAGTCCTGCGATTTTTCCTGCATCTTTTGTTGCTTGTCTTTGGCTATCATTGAAGTATGCAGGTACTGTTATAACTGCTTGTGTTACTTTTTGTCCTAGATAATTTTCTGCATCTGCTTTTAATTTTTGTAATATCATTGCTGAAATTTCTTGTGGTGTAAATTGCTCTCCATCTATTTTTACTTTTTCTGCTGTTCCCATTTTTCTTTTTATTGAGATAATAGTATTATCTGGATTTGTTACAGCTTGACGTTTTGCAATTTGTCCAACTAGTCTTTCTCCATTTTTGTTGAATGCTACAACAGATGGTGTTGTTCTGTTTCCTTCTGCATTTGGTATAACTACTGGTTCTCCTCCTTCCATTACTGCTACACACGAATTTGTTGTTCCTAAGTCAATTCCTATAATTTTTCCCATTTTAAATTCCTCCTAAATATTTTATTTATATTTTTAAAATTAATAACTTAAATTCTTTTCTTTTGCTTTTTTATTTAGTTTGCTACTACTACCATTGAGTGTCTTATTACTTTTGACCCTATTTTATATCCTTTTCTGTATTCTTGGACTATTTCTTTTTCTCCTTTTTCTTGGTCTTGTATGCTACTTACTGCTTCGTGTAACTCTGGGTCAAATGTTTCTCCTAGTGCTTTTATTTCTTCTACTCCTTTTGATTTTAATGTGTCTTTAAATTGTTTTAATACAAGTTCTATTCCTTTTTTGTATTCTTCATCTTTTGTTTCTACTTTTGCTGCATTTTCTAGATTGTCTAGTATTGGTAGCATTACCTCTATTATGTCACTTAATATCGAATTGTATAAGTTTTCTCTTTCTTTTTGGTTTCTTTTTTTTGAGTTTTCAAATTCTGCTAATACTCTTTTGTATCTGTCTGTTATGTCTTCTAGTTCTGTTTTTATTTTTTTTAGGTCTTCTTTTTCAGTGTTTGCTTTTTTTAATTCTTCTTTTTCAGCGTTTACTTTTTTAGTTTCTTGTTCTTTTGGATTTTCTTCATTTTTATTATTTTCTGGTTTTATGTTTTCTGACATTTTATACCTTCTTTCTTTTTTATATTTTTTGTTTTTTATAAATAATTTTTATACTTTGTTTTATCTTTTTGTCTTTTTTTGTGTGATATAAATATCTATATGTCTTTTTCTTTTAATTTTTTATTTATGTATTTCATTACTGATATTACTTTTGAGTAGTCCATTCTCTTAGGTCCTATTATTCCTATTGTTCCTAGGTCTTTGCCTCCTACTTTGTGTTTGAATGTTATTACACTAAAATCTTTTAATTCTTCTTTTTCGTTTTCGTCTCCTATGTATACATTTATGTCTTTTGCAAGCCCTGAGTTTAGTACATCTGCTACTAGTTCTTTTTCATCTATTATGTTTATAAAGTTTTTGGCTACTTCTAGGCTATTAAATTCTGGTAAGTCAAATGCTTTGTTTGCTCCTTTTAGATATACTGTTCTTTCTTCGTTGATTGCTTTTTTTATTTGCTCAATTATTGGTTTTATTACTTTTACACTGTATTTCATTTCGTTTATTAGGTATTTTTCAAGTGGTACATCTATTATTTCTAGTGGCTTTCCTTTTAGTTTGTTGTTGAACATATAATTTATTGTTTCTACTTGTTTTTCTGTTATGTCTTCGTCAAATTTTATTATTGTTTCTTTTACCATTCCAGCTGTTGTTAGTATTATTGCCATTAACATTCTTGGCCCTAATAATACAAATTTTATTTCTTGTATTAGTTGGTCTTCTGCTCCTGGTCCTATTGCTACAGTTGTGTAATGCGTTATTTCTGATATTGTTGTTGTTGTAATTTTGGTTAGATCTTCTATTTCGTTTACTTTGGATTCTAGTTTGTCACTTATGTATTTTATTTCTTCTAAACTTATATTATCATCTTGGAGTAGTTCGTCTACATAATATCTGTATCCTTTTTCTGATGGTATTCTTCCACTTGATGTATGTGTTTTTTCTAGATATCCTGCTTTTTCTAAGTCTGCCATTTCGTTTCTTATTGTTGCACTACTGTAATTTAATTCGTTTCGGTTTGTTAATGATGTAGAACTTACAGGTTCTGCTGTGTTAACATATTCTTCTACTATTGCTTGTAATACCTTCTTTTTTCTATCATTTAACATTTTCTCACCTCTTTTAGCACTCATATGTCGCGATTGCTAATCTTTATATATATTATAACCATTTTTAGCACTTGTCAATAGATTTTGCTAAAAAAATTGTGAATTCACAAAGAATTCACATTTAATATCCATATACACTTCCTATTATTGTTGCTCCAGTTACTGTTGCTGTTCCTCCAAGTTCTACTCCTATTGCGTGCCAGTTTGATGAAATGTATCCTCCTGTTACTGTTAATGTTCCTGTATTATAAATTGCCATTCCTTTAGTTCCTGTTGCTGTTATTTTTCCACCTGTTACTGTCATTTCTGTTTCTGAATTTATTGTTGCAACAGTTTCTGATATGCTAGAAATTGTTCCTCCTTCTATTGATAGTGTTCCTAAATTTTTAATTGCATTTGTTCCTTCAGTATCTATTATTGCAATTTCTCCGTTTTTTACATATAAAGTTGCGTTTTCATGGTTTGTTATTGCTCTGTTTTTAGTTGCTGTTATTTTTCCACCTTCAATTGATAATTCGCCTTTATTGGAAATTGAAGAGTATTCTGTTGATTCACATTTTATATATGCATCTTCTAAAATTTGGCATTTTCCATAATTGTTTATAACATTGTTTCCTGAATCGAAGAGTGTTCCTCCTGTTATTATATTTACAGATGTTTCATAACTTCTGATTACTGCTGTATTTACACTTTCTATCATTCCCCCTGATATTTTAAGTGTTCCTCTGTTTGAAAGTGCAGATGCTGATGTTGATTCACTTTTTACTGTTCCTGCTAATATTTCTACATTTGCATTTTCGTAACTGGTTATTGCTGAGTTATTTTTTCCATATATTGTTCCTTTTTTTAATATAACACTTCCTCCTGTTTTGTTTGATATTACTGCACTAGATGGTGCTTCTGATATTAGTATTCCTCCGATTTATTGTAATTTCGGCTCCATCATAATTGTTTACAGTGTTTGATGTTAAGGATTTTAGTGTTCCTCCTCTTATTTCTATATTTCCATAGTTTTTTGCTGTTCCTTCTACTGTGTAATTTGCAATTTTTAGTATTAGATCTTTGTTTTCGTTTATGTTTATGTTTTCAGTGGTATCTTTTAGTAGTGTTATCATTGTTTTTTCATTGTCTTTTGATGCATCTATTGCTTCTTGTAAACTTGGATATTCTATAACTCCTATTCTCGCTACAGCGTCTTGAATTTCATCTGGATTTTTTCCGTATTCAATTTCATATGTTCCATCTATATATTCTGTGATGTAAAAGATATATCCGTCTTTTGATGTGATTTTTATTATTCCATAGTTATTCTCTACTATGTCATTTGCTTGGACTTCGTGTATCCAATCTTCTTTTTCAAATTGAGAAGTGATTTCTTTGTATACTTCATTTATGTCTTTTTGTTTTGCTCTTATACTAATATTTTCTCCTTGCATAGTTGTTTCTATGATTTCTAGGTATGTGCTTTCTATGGTTTCTTCTTTGGCTTTTTGGGTATTTTTTAGTATTCCATTTGGACCTGATAGTGTAGATATTGTGATTCCTGCTAATATTAGAAGTATGATTATTGTTATAATGAGTGTGATTAAAGTTATTGCTTTTTCATTTGTTTTTTTCTTGATTTTTTTATCTTCCATTGTATCCTCCGTTTTTTTATATTTTTAAATTATCATATCACATTTTGTGAATATTATCTAGTTTTTTTATGAAATTTTCAAAATATACTACTCTTTGGTTACTTTTCAGACTAAAATATGATTTCTGCTGTTTATTTATTTTGTTAACTATATCTTTACTATGAACTTTTTATTGATTACTTTAAAGCTTTTCTTTATTTGTAGCCAAAAAAAAGCCAAAATATATCTATTTTAGCCTTTTTATATACATTCTATTTAATTTAACCTTAAATTAATTGCAATATAGCAACTTCTGCTCCGTCTCCTCTTCTTGGACCAGCTTTTACTATTCTTGTGTATCCACCAACATTTTTTCCTGCATATTTTGTTGCAATTTCATTAAATAACATTGCTGGTACATCTATATTTTTACCATCACTATCTTTAATTTTGTTTACTTTTCTCATTATTTTTCTTCTAGCATTTAATCTTGATGGCATGTCTTTTTGTCTTTTTTCTGTAACTTCTTCTTTTACAACTTTTAAGTATTCTTTACCATTTTTGCTTTTTACTAGTTCTGTTTGTTTGTTACCTTTAGAATCTAGTTTAGCTTTGTTTATTTTTACTTCTACTTCTTCAAAGTTGTCTTTTTCTTTTATTGCTAAAGATATAAGACTATCTACTATTGATTTTACTTCTTTTGCTCTTGAAAGTGTTGTTTCAACTTTACCATATACTATGCAATCTGTTGTAAGTGATTTAAGCATTGCTTTTCTTATATCTGTTGTTCTTCCTAGCTTTCTATTTGTTGCCACTTTATTTCACCTTCCTTTTTAATTTTCTTTTCTTAATTATTCATCCTCTTGTGCAAAGTCTAAGCCTAGTGAATGTAGTTTAGCTGTAACTTCATCAAAAGATTTTTTACCTAAATTTCTAACTTTCATCATATCTGATTCTGATTTACTTATTAAGTCTTCTACTGTTGCAATTCCTGCTCTTTTTAAACAATTGAATGATCTTACAGATAATTCTAGTTCTTCTATAGACATTTCTAAGACTTTTTCTTTCTTAGATTCTTCTTTTTCAATCATAACTTGTGTATTTTTTTCAGCTTCTGATAGGTCTATAAATAATTCTAGATGACCTGTCATAACTTTTGCTGCTAAACTTAGAGCTTCATGTGCTTTTAAGCTTCCGTCTGTCCATACTTCTATTACTAATTTGTCATAGTCTACCATTTGACCAACTCTTGTATTTTCTACTTGATAATTTACTTTTTTTACTGGTGTAAATATTGAGTCAATTGGTAATACAGATATGTCTTGATTTGGTTTCTTGTTTTTTTCAGCTGAGTTATATCCTCTACCTTTTTCAGCTGTCATTTCCATGTATAAACTTCCACCTTTTGCAACTTGTGCAATATGTAAATCTGGATTTAGCACTTCTACAGTTCCATCTGTTATGATGTCTCCTGCTTTTACTTCTCCTTCTCCTTTGAAGTCTATTCTTAGGATTTTTTCTTCTTCTCCTTCAGATTTTAATCTAACATTTTTTAAATTAACAATAATTTCTGGTACATCCTCTACAACATTTGGTATTGTAGAAAATTCATGCAATACTCCTTCTATTTTTACACTTGTAATTGCAGAGCCAGGAAGCGATGAAAGTAATATTCTTCTTAAAGAATTTCCTATTGTTACTCCATATCCTCTTTCTAATGGTTCACATACAAATTTAGCATAATTTTTTACGTCATCTACCTCTAAACATTCAATATTTGGCTTTTCAAATTCTATCATTTTTACCTCCCAATTTGAGATATAATCTCAATATTTTTTAAAACTTTTACAGCTTCCATAAATAAACTTTTAAAGTTTTTGATAAAACCCTTACACACTCTAGAGTATAACACTACTATTTTGAGTAAAGCTCTACTATTAAATGTTCTTCTATTGGTAAATCTATATCTTCTCTTGCAGCAAGTCTTATAACTTTTCCAGATAGTTTTTCTGCGTCTTTTTCAAGCCAAGCTGGAACTGGTCTTGATGCATTTTCTTCAACATTTAATTTGATTGTAGCATTATCTTTTTTATTTTCTCTTACTGTAATTATATCTCCTGGTTTTACTAAGTAAGATGGTATATCTACTTTTTTACCATTAACTTCAAATTGTCCATGATTTACAAATTGTCTTGCTTGTGCTCTTGATTGTCCAAATCCTAATCTATAAACAACATTGTCTAATCTGCTTTCTAATAATTGTAATAGGTTTTCACCTGTTACTCCTTTTATGTTTGAAGCCATTTCAAAATATTTTCTGAATTGTTTTTCTCCAACTCCATAATATGATTTTGTTTTTTGTTTTTCTCTTAACTGTGTTCCGTATTCAGAAAGTTTTGCTCTTTTTTGTCCATGATCGCCTGGTGCATAGTTTCTTCTTGATATACTACATTTGTCTGAATAACATCTTGAACCTTTTAAGAACAATTTTTGTCCTTCTCTACGGCATATACGACATTGCTCATCTTTATATCTAGCCATTTTATTTCTCCTTTCTTTTCTAATGACTTTGGATTTAAAACCTTTTAATTTTATTTCCATTTAGGTTAATAATCTTTTCTTAACCTTTATGGTTTTAAAATTACTCTGTTGGTTTATTTTTTGCTCAATTTTATTTTATACTCTTCTTCTTTTTGGTGGTCTACATCCATTATGTGGTATTGGTGTTACGTCTTTTATAGCACTTATTTCTAGTCCTGCTGTTTGTAAAGCTCTTATTGCAGCTTCTCTACCAGCTCCTGGTCCTTTTACAAATACTTCTACTGTTTTTAGACCATGTTCCATTGCAGCTTTTGCAGCTGTTTCTGCTACTTGTCCTGCAACAAATGGTGTACTTTTTCTTGAACCTTTGTATCCTAGTTCTCCAGCACTTCCCCAAGATATTGCATTTCCTTGAGTGTCTGTTATTGTAACTATTGTGTTGTTAAAACTAGAGTGTATATGTGCTTGACCTTTGTCAATGTTTTTTCTATTTCTTCTAGCTACTGGTTTTCTAGCTTGTGTTTTATTAGCCATTTTTAATTATTCCCTCCTTGTTTGGAAATTTTTTTATTGCTTTTTTATTTTTGATTTTGATTTTTAGTAATATTTTATTTTTGTTTTGATTTGTTATTTTTTGTTTTAATTCTTAGTTTTTAGTTTTATTATTTTTTGCTTTTGCTTACTAATTTTCTTGGACCTTTTCTTGTTCTAGCATTTGTTTTTGTTCTTTGTCCTCTTACAGGTAAACCTCTTCTATGTCTTAGTCCTCTATAGCAACCAATTTCTGTTAGTCTCTTTATATTAAGAGCTACTTCTCTTCTTAAATCGCCTTCTACTTTGTATGATTCGTCGATTATTTTTCT
>CALXUX010000108.1 GCA_944391785.1 uncultured Clostridia bacterium | reverse complement strand
TTATCTCTTAGTTCTGTAGCCTTATTGTTAATACTGTCCATCATATTGTCATACCCAGTTAAGGCATCTAATAATCTTTGGTCTATTCCTCCAACGCCACCTCCTGAGCTTCCACTTCCAGAAGATGTATCATTATCTAGATTTATATTATTTATCTCATCAAACCCCATTAATTGAGCTTTTAATTCTTTTGCCTTTTTCCCAGCTGTACCTAAGTCACTCGCCAAGTCATCTGCTCCAATACTAGCACTAACATTTACTGGTTGACTTGATACCTCAAATCCAAATAATTTAGCAACCATCTTAAGTAATTCGTTGATTACCATCATAACAGCGTTTACATATGGTAATATTCCACCAAGTATACCTTGCCATAAATTCCCCATATTTCTTTTAAATGCTGTTACTTGTGCATTAAATATTCTTAATTGATTTGCTGGAGATTCCATTGTATTAGCAAAATCTCCTTGTGCAATCTGAGCTTGTCTTAGTACTGCTATGTATCTTAATACTGCTTTTTCCGCTTGAGACATATTTCTTATACTCTCAGTTATTCCAAGACTTTCAGCTACTGGCTTTAGAGACTGTTCTGTTATATCTAAACCTAATTCTCTTAATGGTTCTGTTTGTCCTGCTAATCCTGCTCTTAATTTAGTCATAGCGCTTTCAGTATCTATATTATATAAAGAGGCTAAATCATAGCCTAATTTGGTCATGTTTTCAGACAATGTATAAGCATAATTAGCACTCAATCCCATTGACTTTGTCATAGAATTAAATAATGCTTGATATCTCATGCTCTCTTCAATATTTACACCTAATTTTTCTTCTAACCTTTCCTGAAAGTCTAGTGCTTGTTCATAATACTCGTTCAAGCCTTCTAGTCCTTTTCCAAAAGATACATTAAAAAGATTGACTGTTTCTGCGTAGTCTACACTAGCGTTTGTCATGTCTGTTAAAATACTTAGTACTTGTCTTGCTCCTAAATAAATAGCACTAAAATTAAAAGTCTTTTGCAAAGCACTAAGAACGCTTGTGCTTTGTTTTGCCTGTTTATTAAAATTAGATAAACCATTGTTTTTTGAAAGGCTATCTAACTGAGTTTTTAATCCTGTTATTCCACTTTTAAGCTGGTTTATTCCTTGTACTGCCTCTGTTGCATTTACAAGTATTTGGTCTTCTAATGTTTGAACATTGTAATTAGCCCTTCTTTTCACTCCTTTGTTGCTCTAATATTGATTTACCTTTTTTCATATTATTTTTAATTCTTTGTGCTATTTCTATTTTTTTCTCTTTTTCTGTTTTAGGCTTAGCATTTAAGTTGATTGGACTGTCTAGGTATTTATGTTCTTTACTTAATGCTCCTGCTATTGCATTAAAGTTATACAATCCTTGCAACCAACCTTGAAAATTTATCATTTCTCTTTTGATTTCTATTCTTTGTTTTTCTTGCTCTATATACACATTTCGGTATGCCCATAGCAAGTCTGGCTCATCGTTCCAAAATTCTTGCAAAGGCATATCGACCTGTAACGCTAAAGGTATTAAATTTTTATAAAAATGTTCCTCTAATGTCTTTACTTTTTCTTCCCCATCTGGTTGTTCTACATTTCCACTATCGGAATTTCCTTTACTTTCTTCTTTCCATCTGGGACTCCTGAAAAATTTGTGTATTGTTCAATTATAAATTTTGATATACTTCCTATGTCTACTGCTTCTTCATCGTCTGAATTTTCTGCTATATATTTATCTAATATTTCATTACACTCTTTCACTGTGATATCTGGTTGCTTTTCTAATAGTCCTAATTGTAAAATTTTCGCTGTTCCTTCTACTGGAGCATCATCCATATCTTTTAGAACTTTCATAAATCCTTTTTTCTTTGTTTTTAAAACAGACGCTCTATTTGAAAATCCTATTAAATACTCTTTTCCTTCTACTTCTAATTTCATAAACTTTGCCATACTAATTTACCTCCATTATTTTTTTATTCTTCTGCTAATAACGCTGTTACTTCTGTACTTGTTTTATCAACTATATCAGTTGGTGTAATTACTAAGGTTGCTTCAATAGCACTATTTAATGAAATAGCATTCTTTCTTGTTGTAGCGCTACCAGTAATTAATGTTCCTGTTCCATCTGGGTAAACAACTAAGAAGTCATGTACCTCCTCATCACAATATGTTTTTACTTTTGTGTGATAATTATCTTCAGTATAATTATAAGTAAATGATTGTGTTGGACTATCTTCTCTACCTGCAACATAAACTTTTCTTTTTCTTTTTAAAGTAGTTACTTCAATTTGTTCTGGGTCTGAACCTTTATCTGGTGTATCTTTGATTTCTACCAATTCCTCAAATTTACTTTGAGAATTTTTTACATATAACATTGTACCAATGTCTGCTTGTCCAATTATTTCGTCCCTTAAAATTACCTCCTATAAATAATATTATTTTTTATTTTGCCAGTAAACCTTATTGTTTCCCTAGCTATATTTGTGTCTGCATTTGGTCTCATCTTTGGTTCTTTACCTAATAAACCATAATGCTCTTCAAATACCTGATAAACTAATTTTTCTAATTCATGTACTATCGTTTCCCTAGAAATTTTTTTATTGGCTCCCATACTTTTGTCTATTGCATAAAACTCTATTTCAAATATGATTTCGTATTTTCTTTCGCCATATTTTAAAGTTTCTTCATCTAATATAATTTTGCATTCTGGAATTATCACCAATGGAAATATATTGCTTTCAGTAGGTATATTTTTGAATACTTCTGGACTATATATTGAGTTTTCTTTTATATACTTTTTTGCATATTGAAATATGCTTTCATATATATCTGGTCGCATTCTTATTTTCCTACCTCTCTCAACAATTCTTCTCTTGCTATCTCAGGAAACATTTCCTCTGCTCTCTGTAATGCTTGCCAAAATTTTTTACTTGCTGGCAAACCTTTTGTCCACCCAAAAGTTCCATCTTCTTTTGGGTAAAACCACCCTTTTTCTCCATGTTGGTTAATATCGTATTTCCACCCTATACTAGCTAAAGCTTCAGTAACATGTGGATTTTGTGAACCCACAATACCTGTTCCATATTCATGATATGTCCATTTTTGTTGCGTATTCTTTATTCCTGATATTGCTGTGTTTCCTTCCAGTTTCGCTGATGTTTTTTCAGTATCAGGGTAAACATCTTTCATCATTTCATCTGCTAATCTATCAGCTACTTTTAGTGCTATTTTTGAATATTGCTTTTTTCTTATTTCTAAGTCTTTTAACCATTCATCTAAGCTAGCTAATGATAATCTTTTTTGTTCTTTGTGTACTGCCCTTATATCACCTACTTATTAGGCAACTTTTCAAAGTATATTGCTATTTTTTTATTTTGGTATCTTACACTGTCTACCCTATAATTTGCATTGTCTCCATTTACTTGCTCACTTTCAGGTATTGCACCGTCTAGATATGCTAAGTCATTTTCTTTTATTGTTATTTTTTGGTCATTATATTTCAATGTTAACGATTTCACTGTCATTACATCAAGTTCTTTTACAGGTAGACCATCTATGTTTTTAACCTTGTTATTGTTTTTAATTTTAAAATTAGTATCTAGTAACACTTTTTGCATTTTTGTTACTCTTGTACCATATTCCACAATATCACTTTGACCGCTTAATGGTTGTATATTTTCTTTTCCAATGTAAATTGGTTTATCATATGTAGATATTTTATTGCCTTCGTCATCATATTCATCTCTAAGAAAATTAGCTATATACAAGTCTTTCTTTCTCCATTTTCTTCTCATTCTGGTACACCTGCCTTAGCAGGCGGTAATTGACTTAATAGACCGTCTGAAAGTCCTGCTTTACCATAGCTCTCACTTAAACCATTTTCTGAATATGAGGTTAAGTTCTCATCTCCGTCTAAATTATAAAGTTCAATAGCACAATCTGTTTGCCAATTTCTTGCTCTATCATCAGGTAATTCTGTTATTGTTCTATCAAATGGGTAGACTAGATTAAGATATCTGTTCTTCGCTTTTTTTAACATTCTTTTAAATGTTTCATCTTCACTAGTATTAGATTTATCTTCAAGAATTTCTTGTCTCATTTCCTCTAATTGCTGTTCCTCAGTTATCATAATCTAGTCCTCCTTCCTTTAATTTTATTCTGTTTGTCCACCTGTTGGGAACTCGTCTGCATTCATTACATACACTTTTTTGCCTTCTGGTTTAGTAAATGTAGTAGAAATACCTGTAATTTTTGCGTGATATAATTCGTTTGCATAATCTAAACC
>CALXUX010000107.1 GCA_944391785.1 uncultured Clostridia bacterium | reverse complement strand
ATGACCTCCTGCTTGTAAGGCAGATGCTCTACCAGCTGAGCTATGCGCCCGTCCGTTCAACGAATATTAGTATACTATTTTTTTTCACATATGTCAATACTTTTTTTCAAAATTTTCTATTTTTTTTTACACAAAAAAAATGAAAATTTTGAAAAAAAGTATTGACAAGCAACATGCTAAAGTAGTATAATCTTAAATGTCGTAAGACAAAGCCAGTTCATTAAAATGCAGATGTGGCGGAACTGGCAGACGCACAGGACTTAAAATCCTGCGGGACCTAAATCCCGTGCCGGTTCGATTCCGGCCATCTGCACCAATGACGTATCTGTTCGAACTAATAGAACGGAGTTGATACAAAATCAATCAGAAAATAAAATCTGGTTGATTTTTTTGTGAAGAAATACGAAAAAATTTATTGCCCCGTAGAGTCTCCGAGTTATGATGATACGTCATAACTCATATTTCAAATATAAAAAAACTATAAAATTTACTAAAAAAATATTGCAACAAACATTTTATATTGTTATAATAAAAAAAATAATAAAAAAATAAGGAGAAAAAAATGAAAAAAAATATACAAAAAATCAACTTAAAAACAAATGCAGCTATTATCATAATAGTTAATTTGATTTTTTTATATTTTTAATAAGGAATAAACTCCTTATTTTTTTGTATCTAAATAAGGAAAAGGAGAACAAAAAAATGAAAAAACTAGATCGAAAAATAGTATTAGAAGATGGAGAAGAATATTTAGGATATGGATTTGGTGCAAAAAAAGAAGCAATATGTGAAATTGTATTTAATACATCAATGGTAGGATATCAAGAAATAATATCAGACCCATCATATACATATCAAATGGTAGTTATGACATACCCACTAATTGGAAATTACGGAATAACAGATGAAGACTATGAAACAAAGCAACCCACAATAGGAGGACTAATAGTAAAAGAATATAATGACATTCCAAGCAACTTTAGATATACAAAAACATTATCAGAATACCTAGAAGAAAATAATATCCCAGGAATATCAGGTATAGACACAAGAAAATTAACAAGAAGTATAAGAGAAAAAGGAAGCAGAAAAGTTATTGTAACTGATATAAATACAAGCAAAGAAAAAGCACTAAAAAAACTAAAAGAATTTAAAATGCCAAAAGATGCAGTATCAAAAGTGAGTTGCAAAAAAAAGTGGTATTCAAGAACAGCAAACTATAAATACAATGTTGTTGCAATAGATTATGGAATAAAACTAAATACAATAAGAAACTTAAATAAAAGAGGCTGTAATGTAACAATTTTACCATATAATACAAAAAAAGAAGAAATTGAAAAATTAAATCCAGATGGAATTTTTTTATCAAATGGTCCTGGAAATCCAGAAGATGTAGTAGAAGTAATAAAACTTGTAAAAGAAATAAAAGGGTTATATCCAATATTTGGAATATGTTTAGGACATCAAATAATTAGTCTAGCATATGGTGCTAAAACATACAAATTAAAATTTGGCCATAGAGGAGGAAACCATCCTGTACTTAATCTAATAACAGATAAAATAGAAATAACAAGTCAAAACCATAGTTATGCAGTAGAAGAAGAATCTTTAAATAAAACTAATTTAAAACCAACCCATATAAATATATTAGACAAAACAATAGAAGGAGTAGAATGTACTAAAGATAAAATATTTAGTGTGCAATATCACCCAGAAAGTGCTCCAGGGCCACAAGATAGTGGATATCTTTTTGATAAATTCATAAAACTAATGGAAGAAAATAAAAAATAAAAATATATAATATTTTGTAAGATAGAGGAGGAAAAATAAAAATGCCAAAAAGAAAAGATATAAAAACTATATTAGTAATCGGTTCAGGTCCAATTGTAATAGGACAAGCAGCAGAATTTGATTATGCAGGAACACAAGCATGTTTAGCACTAAAAGAAGAAGGATATAAAGTTATACTAGTAAATTCCAATCCAGCAACTATTATGACAGACACAACAATTGCAGATAAAGTATATATGGAGCCATTAACATTAGAATATGTTGCAAAAATCATAAGATATGAAAGACCAGACGCAATTCTTCCAGGAATAGGAGGGCAAACAGGTTTAAATATAGCAATGCAATTATACAAAAAAGGTGTACTTCAAGAATGTCAAGTAGAATTATTAGGAACAAGTAGTCAAAGTATCGAAAAAGCAGAAGACAGAGAAAAATTTAAAACCCTATGCCAAGAATTAGGAGAACCAGTATTAGAATCAATTATAGCAGGAACAGAAGAAGAAGGAATAAAAGCAGCTTCTAAAATAGGATATCCAGTTATATTAAGGCCAGCATATACTTTAGGAGGAACAGGAGGAGGTTTTGTAGATAATGAAGAAGAATTAAAAGAACTAATAAAACATGCTCTAAAACTTTCGCCAGTAAAACAAGTATTAGTAGAAAAAAGTATAAAAGGATATAAAGAAATAGAATATGAAGTAATAAGAGACAGTAATGATACAGCAATAACAGTATGCAACATGGAAAACTTAGACCCAGTAGGAATACATACAGGAGATTCAATTGTAGTAGCACCAAGCCAAACATTAACAAATAAAGAATATCAATTATTAAGAGACAGTAGCTTAAAAATAATAAGAGCCTTAAAAATAGAAGGAGGCTGTAATATACAGTTTGCATTAGATCCATATTCATTTAATTATTATGTAATAGAAGTAAACCCAAGAGTATCACGTTCATCTGCTTTAGCCTCAAAAGCAAGTGGGTATCCAATAGCAAGAGTTTCAGCAAAAATTGCAATAGGAATGAGATTAGATGAAATACAACTTGCAAACACTAAGGCAAGTTTTGAGCCAGCATGAGACTATATTGTTTGCAAAATGCCAAGATTTCCATTTGATAAATTCGTGCAAGCATCTAACAAATTAAACACACAAATGAAAGCAACAGGAGAAGTTATGAGTGTTGGAAGAAATTTTGAAGAAAGTTTATTAAAAGCAATAAGATCATTAGAGACAGGATGTTTTCATATCTATAATAAAAAATTTGATAATATGCAAACAGAAACTATTATGGATTACATAAAAGATGGTACAGATGATAGAATTTATGCAATCGCAGAATTAATAAGAAGAAAAATTGATTTAGGATTAATATATAATATTACTAAAATTGATATGTTTTTCATAGAAAAAATAAAAAACATAATAGAACATGAGAAAATATTAAAAGAAAATGTAAATAATATAGAAATATTAAAAGAAGTAAAAAAATTAGGATTAAGTGATAAATATATTGCAAAAATTTGGAACCAAAAAGAAGAAGACATATATTTATTGCGAATGAAAAACAAAATAAGACCTGTATATAAAATGATAGATACCTGTAGTTCAGAATTTAAAAGTTATGTACCATATTTTTATTCAACATATGAAGAAGAAAATGAAACAATAATAAGTAATAATAAAAAAATTATAGTTTTAGGTTCAGGCCCAATAAGAATAGGCCAAGGAGTAGAATTTGATTATTCAACAGTACATGCAATAAAAACAATTAAACAAGAAGGATATGAAGCAATAATAATAAATAACAATCCAGAAACAGTATCAACAGACTATACAACAAGTGATAAACTATATTTTGAACCACTCTCAATAGAAGATGTAATGAATATTATAGAACTTGAAAAGCCAGAAGGTGTAATAGTTACATTAGGAGGTCAAACAGCAATTAATTTAGCAGAACAATTATCAAAATTAGGTGTTAAATTAATAGGAACAGATGTTAAAGCAATAGAAAAGGCGGAAAACAGGGATTTATTTGAAAAAGTAATGAATGAATTAAATTTATTACAACCTAAGGGAGAAGCAGTAACAAATATAGAAGATGGAATAAAAGTTGCAGAAAAAATAGGATATCCAGTACTTGTAAGACCAAGTTATGTATTAGGTGGTAGGGCAATGCAAATAGTTTCTAATCAAAAAGCATTAGAAAAATATTTAAAAACAGCAGTAGAAATAAACGAAAAACAACCTGTACTAGTTGATAAATACATATCTGGAAAAGAATTAGAAGTAGATGCAGTATGTGATGGAAAAGATGTATTTGTTGCAGGTATAATGGAGCTTGTTGAAAAAACAGGAATACATTCAGGAGATAGTATAAGCATATACCCAACATTTAGTGTGAGTCAAAATGTTAAAAACAAAATATTAGACTATACAAAAAAACTAGGTTTAGGCATAGGAATAGTAGGATTGTACAATATTCAATTTATTGTGGATAAAGAAGAAAATTTGTATGTAATAGAAGTAAATCCAAGATCTTCAAGAACAGTACCATTTATCTCAAAAGCAACAGGATATACATTAGCAGACATAGGAACATTAGTAATGCTTGGTAAATCATTAAAAGAGCAAGGAATAAATAATATATATCCAAAAGAAAAAGAAAAATGGTATGTAAAAGCACCAGCATTTTCATTTTCAAAATTATTAGGATTAGATGCAAGCCTTTCTCCAGAAATGAAATCAACAGGAGAAGCAATAGGTTATGACAAAAAATTAACAAGAGCATTATACAAAGCACTACAATCTTCTGGAATGAAGTTAGCAAATTATGGAACAATTTTTGTAACAATAGCAGATAAAGACAAACAAGAAGCATTACCACTAATAAAAAGATTTTATAATTTAGGATTTAACATAGAAGCAACCAAAGGAACAGCCACATTTTTAAAACAATCTGGAATAAGAACAAGAGTAAAAAAGAAAATAAGTGAAGGTAGTGAAGAAATACTAGAATCATTAAGAAAAGGATATGTAAGTTATGTAATAAACACAAGAAATATAGATTCAATAAATCAAGAAACAGATGGAAGTTTAATTAGAAAATGTGCAGCAGAAAATAATATACCTATGTTCACAGCACTAGATACTGTAAGAGCAGTACTTAGTGTTTTAGAAGAAATCACACTTGGCATTTCAACAATTGATGAATAATAAAAAAGAATAAAAAAAGAAAAGTCTAGTATAAAAATTAATTGAACTTAAAACCTTTATAATTTTCAATTAAACTAGACTTTTTATTTTATGAAAAATAAATTATTAATCCACCTATTATACATATGATAAAACCTAAAATTTTTAATCCATAAGACCCCTCATTTTGATCTCCAAAACTAAAAAATTTTTTTGTAATAATACGTGCATCATAAATTAAAATAACTCCTATCAATATTAAAATTAAAGAAATAAGTACTAAAATAATATGTAACATAAAAATCAACATCCTTTTTAATATATTACTAATATATTAAAAAAAACAACAAAAAAAGTCAATATTTATTAGATAAAAAAGTTGCAATTATAAAAAAATATATATATAATAACAAAATTAGAATAAAAACTAAAAAACAAATCAAACTTAATTATTTCAAACTTAATTATTCAAAAAAATGAGCATACAATTTACACTAAAAGCTATATACACTAAAAACTATAAAGTATAATAAAAAAACGAAAGGAGAAAAACTAATGTATAAAATGGTAGCAATAGATTTAGATGGAACACTACTAAATAGTTATGGAATAGTAACAAACAATTCTAAAGAAATTTTAAAAAAAGTAATAGAAAAAGGAGTAGATATAATA
The DNA here is from genome assembly GCA_944391785.1 of uncultured Clostridia bacterium. Classification (GTDB taxonomy): domain Bacteria; phylum Bacillota; class Clostridia; order TANB77; family CAG-508; genus CAG-269. Next base: position 42,604 of record CALXUX010000107.1, on the reverse strand, counting down.
TTAGCATCAGGAAGACCAATAGATTCAATAAATACAATATCAAGAGAAATAGGAGCAAATAAATACTTTATTGCAGGAAATGGTGCAATAATATATGATATGCAAAAAGAAGAAACAATATATGAAAAATATATGACAAAAGAAAAAGTGCTAGAAATAATAAAACTATGTGAAGAAAACAGTATATCATATAATATATACACAGAAACTACAATACTTGCAAAAGCACTAAAATATAATGTACTTTATTACCATAAAGAAAACCTAAAAAAAGAAGAAAATAAAAGAACAAATATAAAACTTGTAGACAATCTAGAAGAATATATAAAAAATTCAAGTGGAGAAAAATTTGTAAAAATAACTGTATGTGATAATAATAAATATGTGTTTCAATCAATAATAAAAAAAATAAGAAAAATAAGCAATATAGAAGTTTTAGACGTTTTACATATGTCAAGAAAAGTTATAAAACAAGGAACAGAAGATGTTCCAATAGAATATTTTTACACAGAAATATCATTAAAAAATGTTGATAAATGGGAAGCATTAAAAGTAATAGCAGAAAAAATGAATATAAAAGAAGAAGAAATAATAGCAATAGGAGATAATATAAATGACAAAGAAATGATACAAAATGCAGGACTTGGTATAGTAATGAAAGGAAGCACACCAGTTGTTACAGATATTGCAGATTATGTAACAGATACCAATAACTCAGAAGGAGTTGCAAAAGCATTAGAAAAATTTTGCTTAAATTAATGTATTCATATTAAAAATATAAAAATAATGAAAAAAAGCAAGTATTACAAAAATATTACAAAAATATGAATTTTATATTACACAAACTAAATTTATTGATTTTATATATCAATTGAGTTAAAATAAATTTAAAGGTATTTTGAAAAAATATCTAGAATAAAGGAGGAATTTGTAATGGCAGTAAATCCAATGCAAAGAAAAGCAAGAAATTCATTTTTATTAGGAATGTTAGTCATGCTAGTAATAGCAGCTATAATTATAGCATTTTTAGTTATACAACTAAAAAATTATATAGATAAAGAAACAGCAGAAAAACAAGCAAGTGTTAACATAGCAGTTTTATCTCAAAGTGTAAAATCTGGTCAAATAATAACAGAAGACATGTTAACTACAAAAACAGTAAATAGAAATTTAATACCAAGTGATGCTATAGGAAATGTAGCAACACTTTCTAATTATAATTTAGAAGATAAAGAAGGAAATGCTGTTACATCAAGATATGATGAAGAGGAAGGAACAACAAGGTATTATATCACATTAGATGGAACAGAATATGAGGTTTTTCAAGAAGAAAATACACTTAATTACTATATAACAGTAAGAAATGAAAAACAATATATCGAGCTAAATTCTATACCAATTGTTGCTAAAGTAGATATGGAAGCAAACACAGTACTTACAAGAGAACTTGTAACAAGAGGAGATAACACAACATCAAATGATGTAAGAAAAGAAGAATTTAATATGATAGTATTACCTACACAAATAGAGACAGGTGATTACATAGATGTAAGATTAGTATTGCCATCAGGACAAAACTATATAGTAGTATCTAAAAAAGAAGTAACAATACCAGAAATATCTGGTGTACCTTCTGAAAGCACAATTTGGCTTAACTTAACAGAAGGAGAAATCAACTTAATTAGTAATGCTATAGTAGAAGCATATAGATTAGACGGAGCAAAACTATATGCAAATATCTATACAGAACCAGGAATGCAAGATGCAGCAATACCAACATATACACCAAGCCAAGCAGTTGCTGAACTAATAAGAGAAAACCCAAATATTATACAAACAGCAAGAGAAGAATTAGAAAGCAGATATAATGCAAATCAAAGATTGAATGTAATAAATCCAGCAGTTGATGCTACAGGAGAAACAGGTGATAATAATGTATCTTCAAAAGTAGAAGAAGAAATAACAACAACAAAAGAAGAAAGAAGAGATTATTTAGATAGTTTATCAGCACAAACATCTAATACATCTACAGCAAATTAAAATAGATAAGGAAGGGAAAAAATGGAAAAAGTAGGATTTATAGGGGCTTTTGATAAAACAGATTTAATATTAAACTTATCTAAAATTTTAACAACAATGGGAAAAAGAGTTTTAATGATAGATACCACAATTACACAAAAAGCAAAATATGTCGTACCAGTTATAAATCCTACAGCTTCATATATAACAAATTTTGAAGACATTGATGTAGCAGTAGGATTTAAAAACTTAGAAGAAATAAAAAATTACTTAGGTGGTACATCAGAAGATTTTTCATATGACATAATATTAATTGATATAGATAATGAGAAAGGAATAAAAGAATTTGAAATATCAAAAGCTGAAAAAAAATATTTTGTAACATCATTTGATTTATATTCATTAAAAAAAGGATTAGAAATTTTAAGTAACTTAAAAGAGCCAATGACATTAACAAAAATAATATATGCAAAAGAAGCTTTAAAAGAAGAAGATGATTATTTAAATTTCTTATCATTAGATTATAAAGTAAATTGGGAACCAGATATAATATATTTTCCGATAGAAAATGGTGACTTATCAGTACTATATGAAAATCAAAGAGTCTCAAAAATTAAATTTAAAAAGCTAAGTCTTCAATACAAAGATAGTTTAACATATATAATATTAGGCATATTAAATACAAGTGAATCTAATGTAAGAAGAATAATAAAAACTATTGAAAGAGGAGTGTAAGATGGCAATAATAACTTTTATTAATAATCAAAAAGAAGAAACAGGAAAAACATTATCCTTAGCTGCAATAGTTACATACATGTCTATAGAACATAATGCAAAAAATTTAATTGTTTCAACTACAAATAAAGAAGACAGGCTAAAAAAATGCTTTTGGGAAGAAAGAAAAAAATCAAAACTTAATTTTGGAATTTTCGGACCAAATACAACAAATATATTAGAACAAGAAAATGGAATAATAGGACTTTCAAAAATAGTAAAAAGCAACAAAATATCACCAGAAATTATTACAAACTACACAAGAATAGTTTTCAAAGATAGATTAGAAGTATTATTAGGAACACAGCAAAATGTAAGAATAGAAATAGAAGAAACATATCCAGATATAATATCAATTGCAAACCAATATTATGATAGAGTATTTGTTGATTTAGACGAAAATATAGATCAAAAAACAAAAAATGCAATATTAAATAAATCAGATGTAATAGTTGTATGTTTAAATCAAAGATTAAGTAGTATAGACAATTTAAAAAATCAAAAAGAACAGCAAGAAAATGCAATTTTAAAATCTCCTAAAACACTATTATTAATAGGAAGATTTGATAAATACTCAAAATACAATGTAAAAAATATAACAAGATACTTAAAAGAAAAAAATCAAATATTGACAATACCATACGATACATTATTTTTCGAAGCTGCAGAAGAAGCAAAAGTTCCAGATTTATTTTTAAAATTTAAAAAATCCATAGATCCAGAAGATAGAAATGCATTTTTTATAGAAGAAATAAAGCGTGCCTCTGAAAATATAATATATAGACTACAAATGTTACAAGCAAGCCTATAGAAAGGAGAATTTATAATGACTATAACAAACATATTATTAACTTTAATAGTTGTTGTCGTAGCATTTTTAGCAGTTTATTACTACTTGAAAAAAAGAAAAAATCAAGAAGTAGAAAAAACTGTTAACATAGATGACAAAACTTATACTCTTGATACAATGAAGGAATTTGTTAAAAGAAGGTTAGACGAAATTACAAAAGTAAACTTATATGATATAGGTTTGTCAGAAGAGGAATTAAAAAGAAGAAAAAATAAGAAATATGAACTAAAAAAAGCTTTAAAAGGTTGTACATATGGAGATGTTAATGATAAAAAATATGTTCAAGAATTAATATATGATTTACTTGCAAATGAATATGGAGTAGACGAAACAAATATCTCAAAAGCAATACCTTTTGATGTGCCATCACTTCTTACAGCCCAAGATAAATTTGACATATTACTTTATGCATACAAAAAAGATTTTGGGTATGAAGCATTAACAGAGCTAATAAAGAAGTATAATTTAGCAGAATTAAAATATGTAGAAGGTGAAGCGAAACCTTCATATGTTATAACATCAAAAGAAATTGAAGACATATATGAAGCAGAAAATATAGAATTATCATTTGCAGACAAATTATCTGTAGTAGTACAAAGAATATATCAACACTATAAAGGATATAGTACTATTGATGAAGTAAGAGATATGAACATAGATGGTGTTTCTGGTGGTGTTTCTGGTCTTCCAGAAAGTTTTTTAAGTCAAGTTGCACAAACAGCATCAGGAGATTACTTAAATCAGGTTGCAGAACACAAAGTCCCAAGAGCATGTGATAGTATTTGGATATTTTTCCAAGGTAAATCAATTCGTTTAGCATTCTTATCATTCGGAACAGAAGCAGAATTAAAAAGAGTATGTCAAAACATATATAAATATAATAACCCAGGACAGTTGTCAGATACAAATGGTTATAAAATCAATGAAATGAAAGATGGTTCACGTGTTGTTGTTGTAAGACCAAGCTTTTCAGAAACATGGGCATTTTTCGTAAGAAAATTTGACGTAAAACGTGCAACATTAGAACAATTAGTAAGAGACCCAGGAAAAGAAGATGCAATAGAACTATTAAAATTCTTAGTAAAAGGAGCAAGAATCACAGCAATTACAGGTGAGCAAGGTTCAGGTAAAACAACTTTACTTATGGGAATGATAGAAAATATATATGAAACAATGAATATAAGGGTTCAAGAAACTGCATTCGAGCTTCATTTAAGAAAAATATATCCAACAAGAAATATACTTACATTCCGTGAAACAGATACAATTTCAGGACAAGAAGGACTAGATGTTCAAAAGAAAACAGATGGTTCTGTAAATATCATAGGTGAGGTTGCAACAGACCCAGTTGCATCTTGGATGATTCAAGCAGCCCAAGTTGCATCTAAATTTACATTATTTACACACCATGCTAAAACATTTCCAAACTTAGTCACAGCTTTACGTAACTCAATGCTAAGAACAGGTGTATTCACAGATGAAAAAACAGCAGAAGAGCAAGTTGTGCAAGTATTAAATTTTGATGTTCACCAAGTAAAAGACTTTAGAGGAAAAAGATATATAGAAAGAATAACAGAATGTATACCAGTAGAAAACAAAAATGAATATACTTTTGATCATAGAAATGAAAAAACATTAGAAGGAAAATTTGATAAATTTTTTGATAATGCAACACATTACTTTACAAAATCAACAGATAAAGAATTATATACATATAGAAATATACTAGAATATATAGACGGAAGATATGTAATTACAAATCCAATCTCAGATGAAAACATAAGAGATATGAGAAATAATATGGATGATACAGATGCAGAAAATTTTGATAAATTCATAGAAAAACACTGGGGAAAAAAATTGGAAACAGTAACAGTTTCAGCAGAGCCAGAAACAAATAGTAAAAAAAGAGGAAGAAAACCTAAAAAAATTTAAAGCATAAAGCCAGTTGGAGGTGAAAACAGGTGTCAAATGAAACAATATACTTGATAATGGGAATTGCAGGAGGAGCTTTTCTATTTATCATACTTGCATATTACTTAATAAGAAAAAGAATGCAAAAATCCGATTACAAGCAAATTCAAAAGCTTCAAAGAGGAACAAAGCAAAAAACTTTTTCAATGGAAGTAATTTATCAAAAATTATATGTAAAATATATAAGAATACCTTTCTTAAAAAGATATATTTTAAAATTAAGAAGACGTCTAGAAATTATAAATATAGATGATGAATACACAACAAGAAAAGAAGCCTCTAAAATATTAACAAAGACACTTGCAATATTAATTCCAATAATTTTAATAAGTATAATAATTACACATTCAAATACATTATTAATGTTTATAGTTTTAATATTTGAACTATTTATGATAGACACATTTATAGATAGCTCAGTAGATAAAATAGATGACAACTTATTAAAACAACAAGTAGAGTTTTTCTCAGAAATAAGACATGCTTACCATGAATACAACATGGTTGAAGAAGCAATATACCAAGTATCACAAGACGATGAGTTAGATATCTCAAGACAAGGTGAAAAAATTTATGAAATATTAATATCAGATGATCCAGAAACAGAACTTGAAAAATACTATGATATAGCACCAAATAGTTTCTTAAAAGAGTTTGCTGGTATATCATATCTAACAAAAGAATTTGGAGATAGAAAAGTAGATGGTGCATCTTTATATTTAAAAAATGTTGATAATATAACACAAGAGATGCAACTTGAAATACTAAAAAGAGATAAACTAAATTATGTATTTCAAAGTTTAGCATTTATATCAATAGCCCCAATAGTACTTTTAGAGCCAATAAAAAATTGGGCAATATCAAACTTTTCATTTGTTGAAAGTTGGTATATGGGAAAACCAGGGTTAATAGTTCAGCTATTAATATTGATAATTACTTTTATATCATACATATTAGTTAGAAAATTGAAAGATAATGGATCTACAAATATAAATACTAAAAATACAGAAAATCCATGGCAATCTAAAGTATACAAAAATAAAATATGTAAAAAAATAGTAGATTTATTTATACCAAAAGATGGAACAAAAGATTATAGAAAAATTAGAGATTTACTAAAAAAAGCAGCATCACATTTAAAAATTGAATGGCTATATGTAAACAGAATTGTATATGCAATATTAGCTTTTGTAATATCGTTACTTGTATTTGTTCAGCTGCATAATGTTGCAATAGATTATGTTTATACAGAGCCGACAACAGAATATAACCTAATAGGTGGTATGGACGAAAAAGACAGAGAACTTGCAATGGAAGTTACACTGCAAGATAATGAATTTTTAAATAGATTTAGAGGAAATTTAGATACAACTGTAGAAGACATACAAAATGCACTAGAACATTCTGAATATTACGAAGAATCTACACCAGACGAAATAGAAGATGCAGCAGAAAGAATATATGAAAAATTGCAAATAGTAAATAGTGAGTATATGCAATGGTTTGAAATTTTGCTTGCATTTGTATTTGCAATAGTAGGTTATATGGCACCAATTGCGGTATTGCATTTCCAAGTTATAATAAGGCAATTAGAAATGGAAGACGAAGTAATGCAATTCCAAACAATAATATTAATGCTTATGAGAATTGAAAGGGTAAATGTTGAAATAATTTTAGAATGGCTTGAAAGATACTCAAACATATTCAAAGAGCCAATAACCAAATGTGTTAACAATTATGAAGCAGGTGCATGGGAAGCTTTAGAAGAAATGAAAAATGAAATAGCATATCAACAACTAATAAGAATAGTAGAAAGTCTGCAAGCGGCAGTTGAAAAAATACCTATAAAAGATGCATTTGACGAATTAGACTCAGAAAGAGATTATTATCGTGAAAAGAGAAAAGAATCAAACGAAAGATTAATAAAAAGAAAAGGTATGATAGGAAAAGCAATAGGTTTTGCACCAATGATAAGCTTATTTGTAGGATACTTAATTATACCTCTAGTATTTATAGGTTTAACAAGTATGTCAGATTCATTTGCAAGTATGTCTAGTAGCACATTATAACTTTTATAAAAAGAAAGAGAGGGTAATGTATTATGGAAAATGCTTCAAAAGCTTTATTAATGGCAGGTGGAATATTAATAGCATTGTTAGTACTTGGTGCATTACTCTTAATGTTTAATCAAGTATCAACATATCAAAGAAATCAGTCAGATTTAGAAGAAGTTAGCCAATTGGCAGACTTTAATGAGCAATTTACAAGATATGTAAGAAATGATTTAAACGGTACAGACTTAATATCTTTAATAAATAAAGTAGTTGACTATAATTTAAAATCAGGAGGTTTAGGTGAAGTTGATTATTCATTAAAAATTGAATTACAAGTAACATTCGGAAATGGTTTTACTAATAAAAATGGTGGAGCACAAGAAGTTTTTGATCCAAATAAAACATATGTTATACAAAATAGAAATAGTGAACTTTATAAAATAATAAAAGAATACCAAGGATATGAAGAACAAAACTCATTAAATTCTATGCTTCAATTATCATCTTATTATGAAACTATTGCATCAGGAGGAAAAACTGTTCAAGAAATAATAGGTACAGATTTTAAATCTTCAAATGGAAGTGTAATTACAAATACAAATCAAATATTATCAATAATACGAAAATATAGAGAATACTCTACTTTTAAATCTTCTGTATTTAAAAGCAGTCAAGAACCAAGCTATTATGATAATGGACAAATAAAGGATATGAAATTTATTTTTAATAAATAGAAAATATGAATTTAAAAAATAATGTAAAATATCTGATTTGAAATATAAAATAAATTTATGATAAAAAATATAGAAAAATATATAATAAAAATATAAAAAGTATATAATTTAGAATTAACAGATCTCCTTTTTTTTAGTAAACCTAGAAAGGAATGAAATTATATGGAAAATGCATCAAATGCACTCATAATGGCAGCAGGAATTTTAATTGGAATAATGATTTTATCTTTAGCAGTATATTTATTTACTTCATTTGGAACTACATCAGCAGAAATAAACCAAAGAAATGAAAGGCAACAAATAGTAGAATTTAACACGCAATATACTGTATATGCCGAAAGATCGGATTTAACAATTTATGATGTAGTAACTGTTGCGAATATGGCAAATCAAAATAATAGCCAATATGAATATGTAAACACTTATAATACAGAATATGAAATTTCAATATATTTAGATGGTATAAGAATTGATAATAAAGCACAAACAGAATTTGACACTTTAATACAAAATAACAATCAAACATCTAAAAAATATAGAAGTGGTTCGCCAGAATACTATTCAGAAACATCAGGCAGGATAAAGAGTTTAAGGTTTCAAACAGTAAATTAACCTAAAATTGGTATTGCAAAAAAAATGTCAAAATGTTATAATAAAAAGGAAGAGAACATGAAAAAATTTGTTACAATTATAATATTATTTATAGTTATTATTTGCATTATAATATATGCTTATTACAATTATAAAGCAAACTATAATAATATAAATATGCAAAATGTAAAATTTGAAAATTATTATGAAAAAGAAATATATGGTTTAGACCTTACAACAATTATAAATATGGCAATAGATAGCAATAAGAAAAATAACGTACAAACAGATGCCGAAGGATTTTTTATAAATAACCAAGAAAATTCAATAAACATACAAATACAAATAACAGATAATGACACTTTATATAATATGGAAACACTTTACAAATCAGGAATGGAAGAATTTATGAAATATTATAGTAAAATAAAATTTAAATGTACTAAAATAGAATATCATCAAAAAACAAAAAGAGTAAGTTACTTATATTTTGAGCAAATAACAGAATAATAAAAAATTATAAAAAAGTGTTATTATAAAAAATAATTAAATAGATATTAAAATTACTAGACTAAAGTTTAGTATTAGATATATAAAAAAATTAAACAAAGGAGGAATTAAAATGGAAAATGCATCAAAAGCATTAATTATAGCAGGAGCTATATTACTTGCAATATTGCTTATTTCACTAGGAATAATGATATATAACCAAGCACAAGATACAGTATCAGACAGTGGAATGGACCAAGCAGCAGTAACAGCATTTAATAACCAGTTTTTAAAATACGAAGGAGATATTAAAGGAACAATGGCAAAATCAATGATACAAGAAGTATTAGCAACAAATGCTGAATCTGCAAATAATGATAATATTCAAGTAACAGTAAATAGTGAAGATTCACCAATAACAAGTAATATCACAAATACAAATACATACAATGTAGAATTAGAATATGATACAGCAAGTGGAAGAGTAAAAAATATACTTCTTACAACTAGTTCAGGTGCATCAGTAGATGTAACAGACGAAACTACATAGATAAAAAAGATTAAATAAAAGGAGGAATTAAAATGGAAAATGCATCAAAAGCATTAATTATAGCAGGAGCTATATTACTTGCAATATTGCTTATTTCATTAGGTATAATGATATATAACCAAGCACAAGACACAGTATCAGACAGTGGAATGGACCAAGCAGCAGTAACATCATTTAATAACCAATTTTTAAAATATGAAGGAAATATAAAAGGAACATTAGTAAAAGCTATGATACAAGAAGTTTTAGCTGTAAATGCAGAAAAAGATTCAAATGATGGTTATACAGTAAAAGTTGGAATTAATGGAGCAACAGCTACAGCTACAGATATATCAACATCATCAATTTCAAATAATAAAACTTATTCAGTAAAATTATCATATAATGGAGCAGGTGGAAGAGTAGATAAAATTACAGTTCAAGATACAAATGAAGAGGATGATGGAACATAATAAATAAAAAAATAACAAAGGAAGGTGATGATGCTAATGGAAAATGCAGTAGATGCTTTAAAAATGGCAGGTGCAGTATTAATATTCGTTTTAGCACTTTCCCTTAGCATCACATCATTTAGTCAAGCAAGACAAGCATCAGATACAATTTTAAACTTTAGGGATAGAGAAACACAATATATAAATGGAGATTTTTATTATGAAACGACTGGAACAGAAAGAACAGTTGGCTTAGAAACAATAATTCCAAGTATATATAGAGTATATAGAGAAGATTATAGAATAGTCTTTGTAGGTTTAACAGAACCTTTATATCAATATAAAAATCCAAATAATCCACAAGATGTAGAGGATAGATATGTATTAAATTCTGATGATACTTCTAAAGAACCTAGACCAAGCCAAGATGCAAACCAAAATAATAGAACATTTTTAGAAGCAATTTTATATGGAAAGACTGATACAAACTTTAATAATTGGTATGGAAATGTAATTAGATTACCACAAACAAGTTTATATAATCAATTAAAATCTGCAACAGAAATAAAAGAATATTTAGGAGTTTATACTACTACACAAAATGCAGATGTACCAGAATCTATGAAAACAGAAAAAAGAATAATAACTTATGAAGTAATATATTAGTCTTAAAAAAATAGAAGGAGGAAGAAAAAATGGGAGACACATTAATCACAGTAATAGCAATAGCATTAGCTGCAGTTTTGATGTTTGTTTTTCCACTAATGACAATGTCAGATAGAACTGATGATGTATCAGAACTTACTGTGCAAACCGCAACAACGGAATTTGTAGATACCATCAGGGCAACTGGAAAAATAACGCCAGATGAATATAATTCATTTATCCAAAATATAACTTCAACGGGAAATACATATGATGTTGAAATAGAAGTACAAATATTAGACGAAAACCCTGGAAAGAAAACAAGCCAAACAGAAAGAGATAAAATAGGGGAAAATGTATATTACTCAGTTTATACATCACAAATTTTAGATGTAATAGATCCAGATACAGGTACACCTAAAAATTATAATTTAAAAGAAGGAGATATTGTGTCAGTTAGTGTAAGAAATACTAATTTAACAATGTCACAACAATTAAAGAACTTTTTCTATACTGTAGTAGGAAATAATACATATACAATTGCAGCAAGTGCAGCAGGCTTTGTGACAGCAACAGGTAATTAGATGATAATATAATTTAAGCTATCCTGTAATATCAAATGATGTTATAGGATTTTTTACCTTATGGAAAATTAAAATATTTTAAGTTATGCAAGTTGAAATGAAAACTAATAGTTTATTAAATAAATTTTAAAATCTTTAAAGTAAAGATAAAATAGAAAATAAAAGACAAAGGAAAGGTGAACTATGAAATTACAAAATTTAGCTGTAATGTTTATTATATTCATTTTACCAATATCAATAGTATTAGATTCATATATAGGTTCTAGAGTTGAAACATTAAGCTTGCAAACAACATATGATTCAAGATTAAGTAAATCTACATATGATGCAATAAAAGCATATCAAATAAACACATATAATGGAGATGAGTCGATATATGCTAATTCCAAAATAAGAGATATAGAAGCTGCAGTAACTTCATTTTTTAATTCTATAGAATCAGCCTTTAGAATTAATGGATATACAGAAGAAGAGCTTCAAACATATGTACCAGCATTAGTTTTTACTCTATATGATGGATATTATATTTATTCTCCATATACAAATACTTGGGATCAAGAGGCAATAGATTTTTATGAAGAAGCAATGGCAGATGATCCAGAAAATGTTGATACAACATATGCAAATGGAGAAAACTTATATGGTTTGAAACCATATGTATATTATAGTGCAAGATATGTATCAGGATCTTCATATGATATTGTAATAACATATGCTATAGATAACTATATTACAATAAAAGGAATATGTGGCGGAGATGTTGTTGATATTAGTGGATATTTATTAACAGATGTTCAAGAAACAGGTGGTCAAATTACATATAGAGGAGTTACAATTGATGTTGAAAATAATGTTAGAGAAAATGTAATGGTAGATGGTGTTGTAAGAGAAAATTTGGCATGTAAAGTAATAAATGGTACAAAATATTATTATGATCCAGGAACAAATGAAGTTTTTTCTATGTTTAATGGAACAAAAAGTGTAAGTACTCAAATCGCACCAAATGAAATAATAAACAATGATAATGCAGTAAATTATTATAGACAAGCAATAGAACTAAAAAATTTCATACAAAATTCACCTTTAAGAAATTTAAGAACAAGCCAGGTTGTTGATGAAAATGGTAATGCAATAGGAGGAGATTTTGGAGATTATGAAGTATTCTCAGAATTATTTAATCAAACAGGAGATAATGATATAGAAAATGAAAATTCTTTGTTTAATAGTCATAGAGAAGAAGTTATAAAATATTCAATTGAAAGGAATTTATCAATTGCAATAACAAATTATAATAATTATTTTGGAGCAAGTTCAAGTACAAATTTCCAAATGCCAATGCTTAAAGAATATGAATGGGATAAAATTGCAAATAATGTATCACTGATTAGTTTCTTGCAGGGATTAAATATAGGTGGAAAAATATATAATGGCTATTCAGTTGTGACAAATACAAAAAATAAAGAATCTGTTACAAATAATTCAATATATATATTAACAAATGATAATACATATCATAATATAAGAGCACAAGAGTTAGATGGAATGGATTTGAGTAATGCTATAGGTATATATAATATGAATTTTGAAAGAAGAGCAGGACAAACTGTAAATGGAATAACACAGTATTTCTTTCCGGTGGAAGATTATTATGGAATTGGTCAGATGGTAACTGCAAGTTATACAAGTGTGGTTAATCAAAGAAATTTGAAAGATGGATTGATATATGAAATTGTAGATGGAAATTCGCAACTTGCTAAAGTATATTATACAGCACTTGCAAGAGAGAGGTTTGGACAGTATCGAACGGAGAATACGGTTACATAGTTGTTTGGTTTTATGTGATTTGAGTGGAGTTGATAGTTTTTAAATTGAGAGTAAAAAGTTTTGGGTATGAGATATAAGAAATAGATTTATTTGGATTTGATTATAGAGTGTGAAACTTAGATTGTTAAAGAGATTTGCAATTTAAGTTTTTTTAATTTTATAATTTTATAATTTGTTATGGAGATATTATATTTGATTAAATTAGTTAATGGAAATATTATGTCCGCCCAAATAGTAAATAGTAAAATATAGTTGTTAAATAAATTTAACTTTTAATTTGAAAAATGAATAATTGATATGTTTGATGTTAATAATAAATAAAGGTGAAATTTATGAGAAAGTGTTTAAAAGAAATTTTTTTAATTATTAGCATGATAATAGTATATATATATGTTTTAGTAATTACAAATTACCCAGATAGTATAATAATTATGGAAGGTGAAAGTATAAATTTAAAAACTATATTGGGATTGAATATTAATTTATTAAGTGAAGGAGATATGATAGAGGTTTCTTCTAATAATTCTCAGAAAATAGCAAGTAAATCGGGAACTGGTAAAATAGAGGTAAGTTTATTTAATAATATTTTTTTAAAAGATATAGATGTAGATGTTGTGCCAAAGACTAAAGTAATTCCGATAGGTAATATTGCAGGAGTTAAACTTTATACAAATGGAGTTTTAGTGGTAGGAATGTCAGAGATACAAGGAGAGGATAATAAAAAATATAAGCCATATGAAAATACGGGAATTTCTGAAGGTGATACAATTATTTCGATAAATGATAAAGAAATTATGGATACTGAAGATTTAATAAAGACTGTAAATGATTCTAAAGGTATGAAATTGAGTGTAGAATATGTGCATGATAATGAAACATTGGAATGTAGTATTACACCTGTAAAAACAGGTGATTTAGAATATAAATTAGGGTTATGGGTAAGAGATAGTGCAGCAGGTGTTGGAACAGTGACCTTTTATGAGCCAAGTACAAAATCTTTTGGAGCTTTAGGCCATGGAATAGTAGATATAGATACAGAGCAATTGATTAATATATCTTCAGGGGAGTTTATTACTACAAAAATTTTAAAGATAACTAAGGGGGAAAATGGTAACCCTGGTAGAATACAAGGTACTATAGATGATCAAGAAAAAATAGGGACAATAGTAAAAAATACTAAGTTTGGAATATATGGAACAGTTGATAATATAAGTGCTTTGGATATAAATAAAAATGCGAGTATGGATGTTGCTTTAAGAGATGAGATAAAATTGGGAAAAGCAACAATAATGTGCACTTTGGAAAATGGAAAAACCGAGGAATATGAAATAGAGATAGAGAAAATATTTAAAAATAATAATTATGATAATAAGAGTATGAAAATAAAAGTAACAGATCAAAGGCTTATAGATAAGACGGGTGGTATTATTCAAGGAATGAGTGGTTCTCCAATTATTCAAAATGGAAAATTTATAGGTGCAGTAACACATGTTTTAGTAAATAATTCATTAGAAGGATACGGTGTTTTTGGTGATATTATGATAAAACAGTTACGAAGTACGGATGGTTAATTTTTAGTTAGTTATAAAATTTTTAGAGTATTTTTATAGTAATTTTTATAGTGATTTTTAGAGTAATTTTTAAGTGTTAATATAAAAAACCTTTTTATGATATTTCTAATTTATCATAAGAAGGTTTATTTTTAAACTTTACACAATTTTTTCTATATACTACTAATCTATATATTTTTTTAAATGCTTTAAAATTATTATATAGTTTAAAGCATTGTTATAGTTTACAGCTAAAAAACAACAGACTGAAAAGTATTTATATAACTTTGAAGTGTAAAAATTATTTTAGAAAGTTTTAAATATTTAATAATTAAAATTATTTTAAAAGCATAGGACCTATATCAGTAACAGTTCCAGCGCCTAAAGTAATAATTATGTCATCATTTTGGACATTGTTTTTTAAATAATTAGTACATTCATTAAAATCCTTTATGTATATAGCATCTTTTCCTAATTTTTTGATTTCGTCTACAAGATCTTGAGAACTTATATTATATGTGTTTGTTTCTCGTGCTGCATATATATCAAGTACTAGGATATTATCAAAATTTATTAAAGATTTTGCAAAGTCAGAAAGTAGATTTTTAGTTCTACTATAAGTATGAGGTTGAAATACAACCCAAGATTTATTATATTTTTTGTTGCTTAAACTTTTTGCAGTTGCAAGTACTTCTGTTGGATGATGGCCATAGTCGTCATAGATTCTTGCACCATTTACAGTTCCTTTGTATTCGAATCTTCTGTGTGCACCTGTAAATTTTGTTAGTGCAGATACAATATACTTTGGTTCAATATTATATTTATCACATAGTGCAATACAAGCTAATGCATTTGAAATGTTGTGAATTCCTGGGATTGATAAACTTATTTTTGCATAAAATTGTTGGTTTTTAAGTACATCAAATTCTGCAAAGCCATCATTATTAAATTGTATGTTTGTGGCAGTAAAGTTTGCATTTTTGTTTTCTATTCCATAAGTTACTTTAGAAGCATTTGTGTAATTTTGTAGATCTAAGCAATTTTTATCGTCAGCGTTTACGACTAATATTCCATCATCAGGTAGTAATTTGACATATTTTGTGAAGGCGTTTTTTATATTTTCAAATGTTTTAAAATAGTCTAAGTGATCATTATCTATATTTAAAATAATTTCTGCTTTTGGGCTGAATTTTAAAAAGCTTTCTACATATTCGCAGGCTTCTATTATGAAAAGGTCACTGTTGCCAACTTTATAGTTTCCATTGATTTGTTTTAAGTATGCTCCAACTTGGATACTAGGGTCTTTTTGAGCTTCTAGAAAGCATAGTGCGACCATTGATGTAGTTGTTGTTTTTCCATGGGTTCCTGATATGCAGATAGTGTTTTTAAAACATCTTGTAATTTCGCCTAGAAAGTTTGCTCTTTCTATTGTTGGGATATTTAGTTTTTTGGCTTCTTGTATTTCTGGGTCATCTTGTTTTATTGCAGCAGAATATACAATTACATCGGATTTTCTTACGTCTTCTAAGTTGTGGCCGATTGTAACCTTTATTCCTAATTTATCTAATTTTTCAGTGTTTTCAGAAGCTGTTCTATCTGATCCAGTAACGTTAAATCCCCAATTGGTTAAGATTGCTGCGATTCCACTCATGCTTACTCCACCTATTCCAATCATATGTATGTTTTTATATTTTTTTAGTTTTTCTATGTTTTGCATGTTTACACTCTCTTTCTTTTTTATGTGTCTTTATAATATATTTTAAAGATATAGAAATTATACAATTTATGTGGAAATTTTTCAATAGTTTTGGAAAATTTGTATGAGGTGTTTGGAAAAGTTGTATGAGGTGTTTATTATTTTCAAGTATCTTCTTTATATATTGAATTTTTAGTGGTGAATAATAAAAAATTGATACTGATAAAATTTTTTTAGTTGTTTATATTAAATTTTATTAATGATTAAATTAAAAATTGAAATTATAATAATTAAGTATAAAAATTAATTAATTAGAAAAACTAAAAATAATATAACATTAGCAAGAAAAAAAGTCAATAAAGATAATATAAATATTACAAGAAAGTAATAGAAAAATATGTTATAAAATATGTGTAAAATATACAAATATCAATAGTTAGATAAAATAGATAATATTAATTAATTTATATACTTAATTATAAAATTGCAACATTATTACAAATGATAAAAACTTATAGACAAAAAGTAAAAAATATGATAAGTTAATTAGGAAAATAAAAAATATATATGGAGGAAAAACAAATGTTAAAAAAAGAAAAACAAAAAACAAATGAAGAAGCAATTACATTAATAGCACTGACAATAACAATTATCGTCTTATTAATTCTAGCAGGAGTAACAATAGCAACGCTATCTGGACCAAATAAAATATTAAATAATACATTAGAGGCCAAAAAGCAAACAATAATAACAGATGTAATAGAGCAAGTAAAAGTAGATGTAGCAGCAAAGATGGCAGATAAATTAGGAAATAGCTTAAATGAAGAAGAAATGACACAAATATTAGACAAATATGGAGAATTAAGTACAGAGCAATCAGAGTTAAATGATAAAATACTAACAACAGATAATGGAAGTTATGAAATATTAGTAGCAGATATAATACAAAACATAACACTAGAAGGAAAAAAATTTGCAGACGCAGTAAAAGAATCAAGTCATTATGGAGATTATGTAGAATACAAAATAGATTTAAACGGGGATGGAAATTTAACAAATGACTGGAGAATATTTTATAATGATGGGGAGAGAGTATTTATAATAGCAGCAGATTATGTACCAAATACTTCAAGTTATTTAGATCTTTCAGGAGCAGAGATGACGACATATAGTACTTATAATTTATATTGGAACCCAGCACCAAGTACAGCACAGGATACATCTCAAGCAATATTGTTTGGACAAACATTATGGACAGATTATAATACAAACCCTAGTGGAAGAGTAGTATCAACATTATTAAATACGAATAATTGGGATGGATTTGTAGATAGTAACTATGCAGATTATGCAATAGGCGGATCTACTTTAGAATTGTGGGTAGAAAGTTATAACGCAAAAGGATATACACCATTGTTTTGTAATAATATAAATAAGTATGGATATTATATAGGAAATATAAGTTCTCCAACAACAGTACTGCATACTTTAGACAAAAATGCACAAACAGGATACAATGATACATTGTATTTTCCACATCAAGGAGAGGAATTTAGTGACTGCTTGGGTTACTGGCTGGCGTCTCCGAATGCTAACAATGAGGCCCAATTGATGAGTGTGTTTTATTATTATGATGATGACATTTACATTACCAGTAACTACTATACTTACTATTTTTTGGGTATGCGTCCTGTAGTTTCTCTAAAATCTACACTCACAGCAACTCAAAATACGAGTGGAGTATGGGAGCTTTCAAATTAAAAATGATAATAGAATGTATGAAAATGGCAAAAAAATCTAACTGAGTGTTAAAATCTAACTTTCAAAATTTAAGAAAAAAAATTTTAAAATTTTGCAATTAGATTTTAACACTCTTATTAAACTATAACTATTTATACATTAAAACTAAATACTTTTATTTTAAATTATTGAAATATTACTAAAATGATTGTATAATATACAAAAAAAGAAAGAGGGACTAAAATTGAAAAGAATAAGAGTTGCAGGAATTATTTTAATTAATGGGGGAATTGCTTTAATGCATAGAAAAGACGTTTTAAAAAATCCAAATATGTCTGAATATTATACTATTCCCGGAGGAGGTTTAGAAGAAGGAGAATCTTTTGAAGAAGGCGTTAAAAGAGAAATAAAAGAAGAATTTGGAATAGATGTAAAGCCTGAAAAATTATTATATGAGCAAGAATCAAAAAAATTCAATCAAATAGAAAAATATTATTTGTGTAAATATGAAAATGGAATTTTTGGTACAGGAACTGGACCAGAATTTTCAGGAGATTCTAAATACATAGATAGTGGAAGATATATTCCAGAAATAGTAAAAAAAGAAGACATACAAAACATTATGCTTATGCCTCCTGAGATCAAAGAAAAATTAATAGAAGATATTAAAAATGGTAGAATATAGTAAAGAACTTGATTTTTTGGGTAATTTAAAGTATAATTTGAAAAAAAAGAAAGGAAGCTAGAAATGAAAGCAATAGAGATAAGAAATAAATATTTAAATTTTTTTAAAAAACATAATCATAAAATAATACCATCAGCACCATTAATACCAGAAAATGATCCATCTGTATTATTCACAACTGCTGGTATGCAACCATTAGTACCATATTTACTTGGAGAAAAACATCCAGAAGGAAAAAGGCTTGCAGACTACCAAAAATGTTTAAGAACAGTAGATATTGAAGAAGTAGGAGACAATCGTCATTTAACATATTTTGAAATGCTTGGAAATTGGTCTTTAGGAGATTACTTTAAAGAAGAATCAATACAAATGAGTTTTGACTTTCTAACAAAAGAATTACAAATACCAGTTGAAAAATTATCAGTAACATGTTTTGCAGGAGATAAAGATTGTGAAAAAGATGAAGTTTCTGCAAATGTTTGGAAAAAAGTAGGAATTCCAGAAGACCATATATATTATTATGGAAAAGAAGATAACTGGTGGATAGCAGGAGAAGAAGGACCTTGTGGACCAGATACAGAAATTTTTTATGATACAGGAAAGCCAGCATGTTCTGATAATTGTCAACCAAGTTGTGATTGTGGAAAATATGTAGAAATATGGAACAATGTATTTATGGAATTTTTTAAAGAAAAGGATGGAACATATAGAAAACTAGAACAAAAAAATGTAGACACAGGTTTAGGATTAGAAAGAATGGCAATGTTACTACAAGGAAAAGAAACACCTTTTGACACAGAATTATTTAAACCAGTAATGGATAAATTAGAAGAATTACAAAAAGTAGATGATATACAAAGTAGGAGAATAGTAGCAGAACATTTACGTTCTAGCATGATGATAATTTCAGATGGAGGAAGACCAAGTAATATAGATAGAGGATATGTATTAAGAAGATTAATTCGTAGAATGATAAGACATTTAAATAAATTACAAATAGACCTATCAGAATTAACAAATTTAATAAAATTAGACATAGAAACTCTAAAAGAAATGTATAAAGAATTAGAGCAAAACCAAGAAACAATAATATCTGTAATATTGGAAGAAAAAGAAAAATTTGTAAAAACACTAATTACTGGAGAAAGAGAATTTGAAAAAGAAGTTACAAAATTAAAAAAAGAAAATAAAAAACAAATCGAAGGAAAAATAGTATTTAAACTATATGACACATATGGTTTCCCACCAGAAGTTACAAAAGAACTTGCTGAAGAAAATGGAATGACAATAGATAAAAAAGAATTTGACGAATTATTTAAAAAACACCAAGAAAAGTCAAGACAAGGAAGCGAGCAAAAATTTAAAGGTGGGCTTGCAGATCAAAATGAAAAAACAATTAGTTACCATACAGCAACACATCTTCTACACCAAGCATTAAGACAAGTATTAGGAGAACATGTAAAACAATGTGGATCTAATATAACAGAAGAAAGATTAAGATTTGACTTTACACATCCACAAAAAATGACAAAAGAAGAGTTGCAAAAAGTAGAAGATTTAGTAAATGAGCAAATAAAAAGAGACTTAAAAGTAACTTGTGAAGAAATGAGTTATGAAGATGCTAAAAAATCAGGTGCAATAGGACTATTTACAGATAAATATGGTGACAGAGTAAAAGTATATACAATAGGAGATTTTAGTAAAGAAATATGTGGAGGACCACATGTAACTCATACAGGTGACATGGGAACATTTAAAATAAAAAAAGAAGAATCAAGTTCATCAGGAGTAAGAAGAATAAAAGCAGTTCTTATTAAATAATTATAATTTATAAAAATATTATAGAATTAAAATAAATAATTATTAAATTTATTTAAATTCTATAATAAAGTGTAATTTAAGCAAAAATAATTAATAGTTAATAATATTTATATTAGAAAGAAGGAAAATATGGAAGATTGTATTTTTTGTAAAATAATAAAAGGTGAAATACCATCAAAAAAAGTATATGAAGATGAAGAAATATTAGCTTTTTATGATATTAACCCAGCAGCTCCAATTCATGTACTTGTAATACCAAAAAAACATATAAAATCACTTATAGATTTAACAACTCAAGATGAATTATTAATAGGAAAAATATATACTGTAATAAATAAAATTGCAGAAAAATTAAATTTTAAAGACAGTGGTTTTAGAGTAATTACAAATTGTGGAAAAGATGCAGGGCAAGAAGTAGAACATTTACATTTTCATATACTTGCAGGTGCAAAGTTTGGTGATA
Source organism: uncultured Clostridia bacterium (assembly GCA_944391785.1). Classification (GTDB taxonomy): domain Bacteria; phylum Bacillota; class Clostridia; order TANB77; family CAG-508; genus CAG-269. Next base: position 21,130 of record CALXUX010000107.1, on the reverse strand, counting down.
AAATAGTATAAATGTAAAAAAATATTATAAAAAAAAACATTTAGAATTAGTAGAAAAAGCAAATAATAAAAAGACATAGACAAAAGATTAATGATTGAAAACTTTAGATAAATGTGCTATAATATAAATAGATTGAGGTACGGAGGTAAAAGTTATGTTTGAGAGTAAATATAGTAAAGTTTTAACTGTAATATTAGTAATAGTACTAATTGCAATAATTGGTTTATTAGGTTTTTTAGGATATGATTTTTATCAAAAATATAATTTAAGTAAAGAAGCATCAGACTTTGTGGATAATTTTACAGGAGATTCAAATAATAATGATCAAAATAATAACATAGCAGAAAATGTAGATACATCAGCAGCAGACGAATTATTAAATCAAACAGATACAAGTTCACAAAATACTAATACAACAACTACAGTAACACCAAGAAGAGAAAAATATAAAGGATTTTATTATGTAGGAACTATTTCAATTCCATCAATAGATGTAAATTATCCAATATTAGAGGAAATGAGTACAAAAGCACTAGAAACAGCGGTAGTCGCTTTATATCCACCAAAAGGTGAAAATATAAACAAACCAGGTAATTCAGTTATAGTAGGACATAATTATAGAAATGGATTATTTTTCTCTAACTTAAAAAGATTAGAAATAGGAGCGAAAATTACAATAAAAGATTATACAGGAGTAACAAAAAATTATACAGTATATGAAAAAACAGAAAAAGATCAGAGTGATACATCTTTTTATCAAAGAGATACAGGAGGAAAGGCGGAAATAACATTGTCAACTTGTACTGATGCAAGTAATAATATAAGAACAGTGGTTTTTGCAAGAGAGGATTAGTGTAAAATTAGTATTAAAAAGTGTAAATTTAGTATTAAAATATGGGGGAAAATCAAAAGTGATTTTCTCTTTATTTTTTAATTTGTTGCTTAAAATGAATTATTGCTGAAAGTAATATATAAATATTAATTAAGAATGATGAATGTTAATGTATTGTTGCTATTGACGGATTAAATAACACTTTGAGGGCTTCTTTACAATTTTGATGATTGTAAAGAGTAATAATTTGCTTTAGTTTAATTATAAAATTTTTTAAATATATTTATTTTTTTGTAAAACTTGTGTATAATAGGGAAAGTAAAAGTTGTAAAAATAAAAAACAAAAGATGAATAAAAAAATTAAAACTAAAGGAGAGAAAAACAAAATGGATGAAAGCCAAGCAAAAGAAAGAATAAGTGTGCTAAGAGATAAAACTGAATATTATGCACAAAAATATTATGATGAAGATAAGCCAGAAATATCAGATTTTGAATATGATATGATGATGCTTGAATTAAGAACATTAGAAGCAAAATATCCACAATTTATGGATAAAAATTCATTAACACAAAAAGTGGGTGGACATGTAAAAGAAGGATTTCAAAAAGTAAATCATGAAGTACCACTTCAAAGCTTACAAGATGTATTTAGTTTAGAAGAGGTAGAAGATTTTGATCAAAGGATGAAAGAAAAGGCAAAAGAAAATGGAATACAAGAAGTAAATTATGTTGTAGAAACAAAAATAGATGGATTATCTGCAGCACTAGAATATGAAAATGGAGAATTTGTAAGAGGAGCTACAAGAGGAAATGGATTAGTTGGAGAAGATGTAACAGAAAATTTAAAAACGGTAAAAAGTATTCCAATGAAAATAAAAGACAAAATTAATATTACAGTAAGAGGAGAAGTATTTATATCTAAAAATGATTTTGAAAAAATGAATAATAAAAGAGAAGAAAAAGGTGAAGAACTTTTTGCAAATGCAAGAAATGCAGCAGCTCGGCTCTCTTAGACAGTTAGATAGTAATATAACAAAAAATAGACCACTTGATATATATATATTTAATGTTCAAAAAATAGAAGGAAAGACTTTTAATTCTCATTTTGAGGAGTTAGAATATTTAGAAAAATTAGGATTTAATGTAAATCCTGTAAGAATTCCTTGCAAAACAATAGAAGAAGTAAAAAATGCAATAGAAAAAATAGGAGATATGAGAGAGGATTTAACATTTGGAATAGATGGAGCAGTTGTGAAAATAGATAATCTAAAATTTAGAGAAATTTTAGGTTCTACTGTAAAAGTTCCAAGATGGGCAGTAGCATATAAATATCCACCAGAAAGAAAAGAAACAATATTAAAAGATATAGTATGCCAAGTAGGTAGAACAGGTGTAATAACACCAATGGCAATTTTAGAACCTGTAGAAGTTGCAGGCTCAACAATTTCAAAAACAACACTTCATAATGAAGATTTTATAAAAGAAAAGGATTTAAAAATAGGTGATACTGTAGTAATACAAAAAGCAGGAGATGTAATACCAGAAATTGTTGAAGTTGTAAAATCTAAAAGAACAGGGAATGAAAAAGAGTTTAATATGCCAACTAAGTGTCCAGTATGTAATGCAGATACAATAAGGGAAGATGGAGAAGCGGCAGTTAAATGTACTGGTGTTGAGTGTCCAGCTAAATTATTTAGAAATTTGGTACATTTTGTATCAAGAGAGGCTATGAATATAGATGGATTAGGCGAAAATATAATTCAAGAACTTTTAGATAGAAATTTAATAAAAAATATAGCAGATATATATACTTTAACATTTGAAGATATAGCATCATTAAAAAAGAATGGAAAAAAGTTTGCTCGGAAATTTAATTAGCAGTATTAATAATAGTAAAAATAATGATTTATATAGATTAATAACAGCACTTGGAATAAGGCATGTTGGAGGAAAAGCATCAAAAATTCTTGCTAAAAGATATAAAAATATTGATAATCTTGCAAATGCAACAAAAGAAGATCTTCAGAAAATAGATGATGTAGGGGAAGTAATGGCAAATAGTATTGTTGAATTTTTTAATCAAGATCAGACCAAAGATTTAATAAATAGGTTAAAAGATGCAGGAGTAAATACTGCAGTTTTAGAAGATGAAAATCAAGTAGAAGATAATAGATTTGAAGGAAAAACATTTGTATTAACAGGAACTTTAGAAAAGTTTACAAGAAAAGAAGCAGAAGATATCATAGAAAGATTAGGTGGAAAAACATCAAGTTCAGTTTCCAAAAAGACAAGTTATCTCTTAGCAGGAGAAGAAGCGGGAAGTAAACTAGAAAAAGCACAAAGTTTAGGTGTGCAAATTTTAACAGAAAAAGAATTTGAAGATTTAATAAAATAGAAAAGAAAGGACATAAAATGGAACAAAAATATACATTTGAAATGATGTGGGAAGATTTAGATAATGGGTACCAAATATATTACACATATGTAAAAAATAGATATTTATTATTTAAAACAGCACCAAATTGTTATACTCAAAAACTTTTATCAGATCATCCAAAAAACCCTCAACCTAAAATGACAATGCTAACACTAAAAAGGGTGAAAGAAATGTTTGAATTCATGGAAGATATTGAATACAAAATAATAGATGAAAATTAGTAAAATTAATAAAGATAATAAAATTTTGAAGTAAAAGGAGAAAAAAATGGCAGTAATAATAGATGGAAAAGAATTAGCAAAAAAAACAAGACAAAATTTAAAAATAGAATGTGAAGAATTAAAAAAACAAGGAATAAATCCAAAACTTGTAGTAATAATGGTAGGAGAAAACCAAGCATCAAAAATTTATGTAAGAAATAAAAGCAAAGCTTGTGAAGAAGTAGGAATAGAATATGAAGAATATTTATTAGATGATAAAATAACCCAAAAAGATTTAATAGAACTTATCGAAAAACTAAATAAAGACAAGACAGTAAATGGTATATTATTACAAAGTCCTATACCAAGTAATTTAGATATAAACGAAGCATTTAGAACAATTGATTACAAAAAAGATGTAGATGGTTTTCATCCTATGAATGTTGGAAAATTAGTTTTAGGCCAAGATACATTTGTATCTTGCACACCATATGGAATAATGAGAATGTTTGAAGAATATAATATTGACTTATCTGGTAAAAATGTAGTAATATTAGGAAGAAGCAACATAGTTGGAAAGCCACTTTCACAATGTTGTCTAAATAAAAATGCAACAATTACTGTTTGCCATTCTAACACAAAAAATATAGAAGAAATAACTAAAAAAGCAGATATATTAATTTCAGCAATAGGAAAATCACATTTTGTTAAAAGTGATATGGTAAGAAATGGGGTAGTAATAATAGATGTTGGAATAAACAGAGGAGAAGACAAAAAAATAACAGGTGACGTAGATTTTGAAAATGTAAAAAACAAAGCAAGTTATATTACACCGGTCCCAGGGGGAGTAGGACCAATGACAATAGCAATGTTAATTAATAACTGCTTAAAAGCTGCAAAAGAGCAAAATAGATAATTTATGTAAAAGTTTAATAGAGACACTTTTTAGTGTCTTTTTTTCTTTAAAAAAGAAAATAGAATTTTGATATTTGGAAAATACAAAATGGAAGTAATATAAAAAAAGAAAGGAAAATAAAAAAGTGAAAAACGTAAATGAATTAGAAAGTAAAAGATATTGGGTATGGTTAAATTTATTAAAAGGTATTACAGATAACTTAAAAAGAAATTTAATAAAAAAGTATCATGATCCCAAAGTAATATATAATTTAGATGAAGAAGAATTAATGCAAAATTACAGAATAGGAGAAAAGACAAGTAGGACTTTTAAAGATGATTTCATAAAAAAAGCATTAGATAATGAAATAGAAGAATTACAAAAACAAAAAATTAGTATTGTAACAATACAAGATAAAGAATATCCACAAATTTTAAAACAAATATATGATTATCCTTTAATGTTGTATGTAAAAGGAAATAAAAATATATTAAATAATATAGGTATTGCAATAATAGGTTGTAGGGATTGCACAGAATATGGTAGAAAGGCATCAGAATATTTTGCATATAATTTGGCAAGTGAAAATATAACAATTATAAGTGGTATGGCAAGAGGAATAGATGCTTTTTCACATATAGGAGCATTAAAAGCAAAGGGAAAAACAATTGCAGTATTAGGAAATGGGGTTGATATTATATATCCAAAACAAAATGAAAAAATATATAATCAAATAATAAATATGAATGGAGCTATTATTTCAGAATATCCTTTAAAAACAAGCCCAGAAAAAAATAATTTTCCTGAGAGAAATAGAATTATTTCAGGAATTAGTAGAGGAGTATTAATAATAGAGGCAAAAGAAAAAAGTGGGACCATAATTACAGCAGATTTTGCATTAGAACAAGGTAGGGATGTATATGTGGTACCTGGTAATATAAATTCATTAAATTCTGTTGGGACTAATAGATTAATAAAAGAAGGTGCAATGCCAGTAACAAATTATAAAGATATTTTAGAAAATATTTAAAAATAGAGTATTATATAATATAAAAAATAATATAAAATAAAATATAATATAAGTTAAGTTAAGTTAAGTTAAGTTAAAAACTGCTATGAAAAGACAAATATATAAGCCTTTTCATAGCAGTTTTATGAGTAAAAGTGGACTCTGTGTCAAGTAAAGTGTAAAGTTATGAATAAATCATATAATCAATATCTGGAAAAATACAATCTTTTTTTGAAATATCTTTTAAAAATACTTCATCTATATTATCATTTTTTATTTGATAATATAGTTTAGTAAAACGGCCAATATGATCTTTTATTCTTTTTTTAGCATAATCTACCATTGTTCCATTAGTAATAATAAATAACCAATCACTACTTTGAGCTAGAAGTAATTCACGTGCACATTGATTTAATGCTTTTTTTAATAATCCTTTGCTATTTGGGTATTTTTTAGCAAGTTCACACATTCTGTCTCCTGCCACATGAAGGTGCCTATGTATATAGTCATTACTTGGATTAAGCCAAACTTCACTATAACCGGTTAGCTCCCCAACTTGAACGGCAAGGAGTGCATTCTTGTATTTCTGGATATTTGTCAATATATTCAGAAGGTGTAATAAGTTCAAAATTGCAATCATCATAGTAGATTTTTTTAAATAAAATATATAAAAAGTAAGGTCCTTCATACCACCAATGTCCATAAAGTTCAGCATCATAAGGACATAATATTATTGGAGGTTTATCCATATATGGGGCAATATTATTAATTTGTGCTGTTCTTGAGTCAAGAAAATGTCCTGCATGGCGTTCGGCAGAATCTTTTGCCCATTGAAGATTATAGTAATCTTTAAATTCAGTTTTTCCAGTAATTCTATAATATTTTATTCCTGTGTGAACACGTACGCCATTGTGTGCAATATATGGTTTTATGTAGTCATAATCAGCTTCATAACCAATATCTCGGTAAAATTCACGGTAATTAAAATCTCCAGGATAACCATTTATAGAACTCCATACTTGTCTTGAAGATTCCATATCACGACCAAATGCAACTATTCCTTCTTTAGATACAATTGGAGCAAATGTACCATAAATTGGAGTTGGTTCTGCATATAGAATTCCATGTGATTCTGTAATTATGTATTTTATGCCAAATTCTTTTAAATATTTATCAGCTTCTGGTACATATCCACATTCAGGAAGCCAAATGCCTTTTGGCTTTTTACCAAAAAATCTTTCATATGTTTGAACTCCGACTGCAATTTGTGCTTTTACGGTTTTTTCATTTATGTATAATATTGGAAAATATCCATGTGTTGCACCACAAGTTATTATTTCTAATACACCCAAGTCTTGGAAATATTTAAATCTTTCAATTAAGTTGCATTTAAATACATTTTTAAATAGATGTAGATCATTTGAATATCTTTCATAATAATAGTGTGCAAGTTTATTTAATCTTTCATCATAAGATGTTCTTTTTATCTCTTTTTTTGATAGTTCAATTAGCTTTTTTAGATAATTAATATATTTTCTTTGCAATAATTTGTTGTCTAACATTGAAAGTAAAGGTGGAGTTAAAGACATTGTTATTTTAAATTTTACACCTTCATCAACTAATTTTTGAAAATTTGTAAGTAATGGTATATATGTTTCTGAAATAGCTTCATATAGCCAAGATTCTTCTAAATAATCATCACTTTCTGGGTGGTGTATAAATGGAAGATGTGCATGTAATACAAAACTTACATAACCTTTTTTATTTTGCATAATTTTTCTCCTATTATTTATTTGTAAACTTTGTAATTTAAAGTAAATTTTTTATTGTATAGGAAAAATCGACTTTTATTTTGATCTTTAAGTAGATTTTTCTGTATACAACAAGAAAAGTGTCATTAAAAAGACCTGCATGAGTTTTACTTATGAGCTTTGATACTTTTCTTATTAAATTAAAAACCAAAATTGCTAGATGGATTATCTAGATTGTAGAGATTGTCTATATTTTTTTTATTATATAGTTCTTTATATAAGTCATAGATGTTATAAATTTTACTAATGTTTTGCACAAATGATAAATCTTTAATATTTTTTGAAAATTCTTCATTTGTTTTTACATTTTTATAGTAAATTGTTTGATTATTTTTATTAAATAATATTTTATCATTTGGAGATTCCATATTATTAGAAGTTACAATGTGTATATAAGATGTATGTTCATCAATATTAGAATTTCCAATTATATTATTTGAATGAATTATTTTTTTAAATTCTGGCTTGTTTATAGGTTTTCTTCCAAGTTCTATTTTGTATTTTGATTTACTATCATTTACATGTAAATACCAACTGTTTGCAAAATCATTTATTTCAACTTCAAAACTATATCCTAAAGTTTCATTATATACTTTTAGGATGGGTTTGGTTATTTCAAAAAAATTGTCGCCATATTGAGCTTTTAAATTTTTTATGTCTTCGTCTGAAATGTCCCAATATATAAATAAATTATTAGGAGTTTGAGCCAAAACTTTTATTGTTGTTTGGTTATATCTATATGGAAGATCATAATATTCATTTGTTATGGTGTTAGTATTTGAATTTTGCTCTACTTTTTTAGTGCTTTTCTTAGAAGTTTTTTTAGTAGTATTTTTAGATTTTGCTTGAGTTTTTGGTTTACTTTGACTACTTTTTGAAGTTGTGCTTCCGAGTTTTTGAACTTTTAGTAGATTTCTTTTTACTTGCTGTATCTTTTTTTACTTGTTTTAAACTTGTTTCATTTTTAATTTGTTCTGAATTTGTTTCTTTTTTTGTTTGTTCTTTTGTTTTTCTTGGCATCTTTATCCTCCCTTAGAATCTCATTTTTTCTTTTATATATAGTATAATAAAAAATAAATTAATTCAATAGATTAATGAAAAAAAAGAAAAATATCTTGAAAAAAATATGTATTTAAAGTATAATCCAAATATCATAGTAAAATAGTAAAATTTTGAATATATTGCCAAATTTTAGGAATGATAGAAATTAAGAAAAATTTGCAAAAATTATAAAAAACGGGAGGAAAGCAAAAATGAGATTTGTTACTGATGAAAAATCAAAAGCAGAATACAAAAATTTTTTAGAACATCATAATAGATGTAACTTCCAGCAATCATTAGAATGGGCTGAAATAAAAAAGCCTAACTGGATTCCAGAAGTAATTCTTGCTGAAAATAGTAAAAATGAAATAATAGGATCACTTTGTGTCTGGATAAGAAAAATGCCAATATTCGGAAATATAATGTATTCATCACGAGGACCTGTATGTGATATTCATGACGAAAACGTATTAGAACAATTAACACAAGGAGCAAGAGCACTTGCAAAAAAATACAAAGCAATAGTACTTAGAATAGAACCAGATATAGAAAGCAGTGATGAGGAATTTAAAAAAATAGTAACAAAATTAGGCTATAAAATAAAAGATGATGCAAAAGATTTTATGGATGAAATTCAACCAAGATATGTATTTAGACTAGACATAAAAGGAAAAACGGAAGAAGAAATAATGGCAGGATTCCACCAAAAATGGAGATATAATATACGTTTAGCAACAAGAAAAGGAGTCACAGTAAAAGAAGGAACAAGAGAAGATTTAAAAGATTTTCACAAAATAATGGTAGAAACAGGCACAAGAGATGGATTTATAATAAGACCACTTGAATATTTCGAAAAAATGTATGACAATATGGCACCAGAACATATGAAACTTTTAATGGCATACTATAATGGAAAACCAATTTCAGGAGTAATACCAATATTTTATGGAAACAAAACATGGTATTTATATGGAGCAAGTAGTAATGAAAACAGAAATCTAATGCCAAACTATTTATTACAATGGGAAATGATAAAAATGGCAATAGCAAGACATGATGATATATATGACTTTAGAGGAGTATCGGGTATTGTTGATGAATCACATCCACAATATGGTCTATATAGATTTAAAAAAGGATTTGGAGGAAAATTCACAGAATTTTTAGGTGAAATTTACATTCCGTTCAAACCAATAAAATATAAATTATATAAATTTTCTGAAAAAACATTTAGAAGACTAAGACAATTAAAAATGAAATTAAAAAAATAAATTAAAAATTTGAGATTAAAAATAAATAATAAAAAATTAAACGTGTTATTAAAATAAAAATTAAATGTTTGATTAAAATAAATAGAAATTAGATGTTTGATTAAAATATATAAAAATTAGATGTTTGATTGAAATAAATAAAAATTAGATCTTTGATTGAAATATATAAAAATTAAATTTGAATAAGTAAGGATTAGAAATATAATTATAATTTAAAGCATAAGGTATAAATTAATATTAGTTATATAAACAAATATAATCATATACTTATACTAATAATAGTAAAAATAATTATAAATCTAATCCAATTGAAAGGGAAAAAATGAAATCAGTAGTTATAAAAAAGAAGGACTTAATATATAATATTGAGCAAATAAAAAAATATGCCAATATGGATAAAAAAGATGACTCTGGAAATCCCGTAAAAATAATAGCGGTAGTAAAAGCTAATGGTTATGGATTAGATTTAGTAAAATACACTAAATTTTTAATTGACCAAGGTATAAATTTTTTTGCTGTATCAACAATAGAAGAAGCCATAAAATTAAGAGAAGCAGGAATAAAAGAAGAAATATTAATGTTATCTTCAATTAGTATAAGAAGTCAAGTAAAAAAATTAATCCAAAATAATATCATTATAACTATAGGTTCTACACATGCTATGGAAATAGCAAACGAAATAGGAAAAGAAATGAACAAGAAAATAAGAGCACACATAAAAATAGATACAGGCTTTGGAAGATATGGTTTTTGCTATAATAAAAGGGAAGAAATGATAGAAGCAATAAAATTAGCAGACAATATAAAAATAGAAGGAACATTTTCTCATTTTTCTGTATCTTTTTATAATGATAAATACACAAAAGAACAATTTAAAAGATTTATAGATTGTATAGAAGTAATGAAGCTAAATGGATTAAAAATGGGATTATTGCACATATGTAATTCAAATGCATTTATAAAATTTCCAAATATGCATTTAAATGCAGTAAGAATAGGATCAGCTTTTTTAGGTAGAGTAACAGCATCTGGGTTGTCATTAAAGAAAATTGGATATTTGAAATCAGAAGTTACAGAAATAAAAATACTTCCAAAAAATTTTAACATAGGTTATTCAAATATATATAAAACAAAAAAAGAAACTAAAATTGCAATAATACCTTGTGGTTATGCAGATGCTGTAAATATGGGAATAAAAAAGGACGCATTTAGAATGATAGACAAAATAAGATATTTAAAAGAAGATTTAAAAAAGCTATTTACAAAACAAAAATTAACTCTAAAAATTGATGGAAAAGAGAGCCAAATACTAGGGAGAATTGCAATGTGTAATGTTATTGCAGATATAACAGGAAAAGAAATAAAAGAGGGACAAGAAGCAATTTTCGATATATATCCAGGATATATAGATAGTAGTATAAGAAGGGAGTATATAAATGAGTGAAAATAAAAGTATAAATCCAGAAAATAATACACAAAATAAAGAAAAGAAGAAAGATAATGGCTTTTTTAAAAGTCTATTTAATTCCATATTTAAAATAGAAAAATATCCAGAATTAGCAGCACAAGGAGTTCCTAAAGCATTAATATATTTAATCAAATTAGTTTCAATATTTGCTGTAATATCAGTTGCAGGAATCTTATATCAATTAAATTTAATGTTAAATGATGCAAAAGAAGAGTTACAAAATAATTTCCCTGATTTTTCATATAATGATGGAGTTCTAGATGTAAAATCAGAAGATGTAATACTCAAAGAAAATGAAGGAATAGGAAAAATTATAATAGACACAAAAACAGAAGATGAAAATAAAGTTAATGAATATATAAATACAATTTCAGAAAACGGAAATGGAGTAATTATATTAAAAAATAGAATTATAGTAAAAACAGAAATGGCATCTGGAACTGCAATATATAATTATTCAGAATTATTAAATCAAATGGGAATAACTTCATTCCAAAAATCAGATGTTATAAATATTCTTAGTAGTTCACAATTAGTTAATATTTATATTAGTATATTTATTTTATTATTTGTATATACATTTGTAATTTATTTTTTGAATATTTTAACATATGCTATATTTGTAAGTATATTTGGATGTATTGCAAATTTAATTACAAAATTGAAAATGAGGTATGTTGCTATATTTAACATGGCAATATATTCTATTACTTTATCTACAATACTTTATATGATTTATACTTTAATAAATGTATTTATAGATTTTTCAATTAAATATTTTGACCCAATGTATATATCAATTGCAACAGTTTACTTAGTTGCAGCAATATTTATAATAAAATCAGAATTTATAAAAAAACAAAATGAATTAATTAAGATAGTAGAAGTTCAAAAGAATATAAAAGAAGAAATAGAAAATGAAGAAGAAAAAAAAGAGATAGATAAGCAAGACAAAGAAAAAGAAAGGGAAGAAAAAGAAAAAGAAAAAGAAGAAAAGACTAAACACAAAAATGAAAAAGACAACAATTTAGGTCAAGAACCACAAGAAGGATAAAACTTTTTAAAAGTTAAAAAGTTAAGATAAAAAAATTTAAAGATAGGAGTTGAAGCAAATCAATAATGGAAGGAAAAGAAAAAAAAGGCAAAAATAATGGCAGAAATAATGGAGATAAAAAAGATACAAAATTAATCATAGGGCTTACAATAATTCTTATAATATTAATAATAGCAACACTACTTGGTATATGGTTTATGAAGGGTAAACAAGAAAAAGATGAAAATACCTTAGCATACACAGATCTTATAAAAGAAATTGATGCACAAAATGTAGAAAAAGTCGAAATGACAGTTGGAAGCACAACAGTAAAAGTAAAAATGAAAGATCAAGAAGAAGAAAAAACAGCAATAGTCCCAAATACAGAAGCTTTTGTAAATTTAATACAAACAGAAAGCTTAGATGGAAACGAAATAGAATTAATACAAAAATCAAGAAGTGTACTTGTGCAAATACCATCAATAATAGTAAGTTTATTACCAACACTAATAATGGTAGCATTATTTGTAATGATATTTAAATTGCAAGGTCTAGGAGAAAAAGGAAAAGTTTATGAAGAAACAGAAAGAAAAACAAAAGTTACATTCAAAGATGTAGCAGGCTTAGAAGAAGAAAAAGCAGAAATGATAGAAATAGTAGATTTTCTTAAAAAACCAGAAAAATATGCAAAAATGGGAGCTAAAATTCCAAAAGGAGTACTACTTTATGGAAAACCAGGAACAGGAAAAACACTAATTGCAAAAGCAATAGCAGGAGAAGCAAATGTTCCATTTATTTCAATGAGTGGATCAGAATTTATCGAAATGTTTGCAGGACTTGGTGCCTCAAGAGTAAGAAAACTATTTGAAAAAGCAAGAAAACTTGCACCTTGCATAATATTTATAGATGAAATAGATGCAATAGGTTCAAGAAGAAATTCAAATGGTGGAGCAGAATCAGAAAATAACCAAACATTAAATCAATTACTAGTAGAAATGGATGGATTTGAATCAGAAGAAACAATAATTGTAATTGCAGCAACAAATAGACCAGAAATGTTAGATAAAGCATTATTAAGACCAGGAAGATTTGACAGACAAATTACAATTCCAACACCAGATTTAAGAGGAAGACTAGAAATATTAAAAATTCATAGCAAGCGGAAAACGCCTATCAGAAGATGTAAACTTAGAAAGTATCGCAGAAGATACAGCAGGATTTACAGGAGCAGAACTTGCAAACATATTAAATGAAGCAGCAATAATAGCAACAAAAAATGAACACGAAGAAATAGAAAACGACGATATAGAAGAAGCAGTAAAAAAAGTAACAGTAGGACTAGAAAAGAAAGAAAGAATAATATCAGACAAAGACAAAAAATTAACAGCATATCATGAAGCAGGACATGCTGTAGTAAGCAGATATTTACCAACACAAGCAAATGTAAAAGAAGTTTCAATAATTCCAAGAGGTGTTGCAGGTGGCTATACTATGTATAAAACAGATGAAGATAAATATTATATCTCAAAAACAGAAATGAAAGAAAAATTAATTGCACTTCTAGGAGGAAGAGCTGCAGAAAAACTAGTATTAGATGATATTTCAACAGGAGCAACTAATGATATAGAAGTTGCAACTAAAATTGCAAGAGAAATGGTTACCAAATATGGTATGAGTGATAAGCTAGGACCAATTGACTTTCAAGGAAAAGAACCATATGAAATTCAAATGTTTGGAGAAAATATAGGTGATAAAATTGGTGAAGAAGTTAAAAAGTTGATTGATGAAGCATATGAAAATGCCCAAAAACTTCTAATTGCTCATAGAGATAAATTAGACTTAATTGCCCAAACTTTATTAAGACAAGAAAAAGTTAATGAAAAAGAATTTGCAAGATTTTTTGAAGGAGAATAGATTTATAAAAAATCTATATAAAATAAAGTTTGAAAATGAAAAATTAAATATTTATAAAAGAAAATAATAGCAACTAAATTGTTTTTAAGTTGCTATTATTTCCTTTTGCATCATAGTTCTACGAATTCATACCAAAATTTCATAAGCTCTTCTTCGTCTTCAAAATCAATGGTATTGTCATTTTTCAGTTTTCCATGATGTTTCTTTGCTAATTCATTGATCTTTTCCCGCTTTATACATAAGGCGGAGTTGATGGAGTCATGATAAAGATGAGTTCCTCTAAAAGTGATTTGAAGATTGAACATACAATCTCTCCTTTCAAAAAAATTATAATGAATTAATAATATCACATCATTGTGAATAAATCAAGTAAAAATTCATTTTTGTATGAATAACTTGTAACATATTGTTACGATTCACGGCTAAAATGAATCGCGTCAAGTGGAGATTATATAAATATTTTATAAAATACTGGTCATAATAATTGTAGTAATTTTTATAAAATGTTAAAAAAAGCTATAATTTTTTTTTGTATTATGTTACAATTTATTTGTGAAAAATAGAAAAATTAAGTTGTAAAATAATTAATATTGGAAATAAAATTATAAAATAAAAGAAAATTAAATTATAAAATAAGTAATACTAAAAATTTAAATAAAGAAAGGGTTTTAAATTATGTTAGAACAAAAATTATCTATTGAAGAATTAGAAGAAATTGCAAAAAAAGTTAGAGTAGGTATAATAGAGGCAGTATATAGTAATAAATCAGGACATCCAGGAGGAGCTTTATCTATAGCAGATATAGTTACAGTGTTATATTTTTATGAGATGAATATAGATCCTAAAAATCCAAGAGCAGAAAATAGAGATAGATTGGTATTATCAAAAGGACATGCTTGTGCTGCATTATATTCAGCACTTGCATATAGAGGATATTTTCCGGTTGAAGAGCTAAAAAAATTTAGAAATATTAATGGTATGTTGCAGGGGCATCCAGATTTAAAAAAGATTTCAGGGGTAGATATGTCAACAGGATCTCTTGGACAAGGGCTTTCAGCTGCAAATGGAATGGCAATGGCTGCAAAATTAGATAATAAAGATTATAGAACATATTGTATTTTAGGTGATGGGGAAATAGAAGAAGGACAAATTTGGGAAGCTGCAATGGCTGCAAAAAAATATAAACTAGATAATTTGTGTGTAATAATAGATAATAATAATCTACAAATTGATGGAACAATTGAAGAAGTAATGAGTTCATATCCAATAGATGAAAAATTTAGAAGTTTTGGATTTGAAATTATAAAAATTGATGGCCATAATATAGAAGAAATAATAAAAGCATTTGAAGTTGCAAAAAATATAAAAGGAAAACCAACATGCATCATAGCAAAAACAATAAAAGGAAAAGGTGTATCATTTATGGAAAATCAAGCAAGTTGGCATGGAAAGGCACCAAATGAAGAAGAATATAAGAAAGCTTTGGAAGAAATTTTGAAATAGAGTTTATAAAAAAATAAAAGTTATAATTTCAAAAAAGTATTAAAGTAAAAAAACATAAAAATTTAAAACAATTAATTACAAAAAAATATAAAAAAATTAAAAAAAACATTTACTTTTACAAAAAAATTGTATAAAATAATTTCAGTGCATAAACAAAAGAAAATAAAAAGAAAGGAAGTATATCAATGAAAATATTGATGTTAACTTGGGAATATCCACCAAGAGTGGTAGGGGGAATTGCTAGAGTAGTATATGACTTATCAAGAACACTTTTAAAAGATGGACATGATGTAACAGTAGTAACATACAAAGAAGGAGATGCACCATATTTTGAAAATGACAAGGGTGTAAAAGTATATCGTGTAGATAATTATATGATAAACCCAAATAATTTTATAGATTGGATAATGCAACTAAACTTTAATCTAATAGCAAAAGCAAATGAAATAATGGAAAAAGAAGGAAAATTTGATGTAATCCATGCACATGACTGGCTAGTAGCTTATGCTGCAAAAACACTAAAGAATTCATACAATATTCCAATAGTAGCAACAATACATGCAACAGAATCAGGTAGAAACAGTGGAATACATGACCAAACCCAAAGATACATAAATGATACAGAATGGATGCTTACATATGAAGCATCAGAAGTAATAGTAAATAGTAATTACATGAAAAATGAATTACAAAGGCTATTTGGTCTTCCATATGAAAAAATAAATGTAGTACCAAATGGAGTAAATTTAAATTTATTCAGTGGAATAGAACGAGATTATAACTTCAGAAGAAGATATGCAATGGATAATGAAAAAATCATACTATTTATGGGAAGATTAGTATATGAAAAAGGTGTTCAACACTTGATAGCTGCAATGCCAAAAATATTAAATGGATATCATGATTCAAAATTAGTAATATGTGGAAAGGGTGGAATGATAGATGAACTAAAAGCCCAAGTACAAGCATTAGGTATTGCGCAAAAAGTTTATTTTGCAGGATATCTATATGGTAAAGATGTTCAAAAAATGTATAAAGTAGCAGATATATCAGTATTTCCAAGTACTTATGAACCATTTGGAATAGTAGCATTAGAAGCTATGTTATCAGAAAACCCTGTAGTGGTATCAGATGTTGGAGGATTAAATGAAATAGTACAACATAAAGAAAATGGAATGAAAAGCTATGCAGGAAATCCAAATTCAATAGCAGACTCAATATTGGAATTATTATATGACCATAAATTATGTGCAGAAATAACAAAAAAAGCAAAAAATAAAGTAAGAAATGAATATAACTGGAATAAAATAGCTCAAGACACACATTTTGCATATCAAAAAGCAATTTGTCAATCAGTAGCAGAAAAACAAAAAAGACAGCTTGAACAAGAAAGAGCTAAGAAAACAAAGAAAACAATCAAAGGAGATAATGAAATTACAAATCTACTTAACTTTAGAAAACGTCAAGCATATGCATAAATTTTGTGTGGAAATGTAAATAGAATAAATAGTAAGAAAATTTGGCCATTAAAATTAAATTTTATGATTTAATTGGTAAAACTTACTATTTATTTTTTTATTATATAGTATTTTGCATGTTACTTTCACTTGGCACTTCTCTACATATTTAAATTATTAGCCGTGAATTCTAACTTTTGCATAGATTATTTAAATATAAAAATAAAAAATACTTGAAAAGTAAGATAAATTGATATAAAATAATATCATTAATAAAACTATTAGAATATATTTTATAGACCCATAAAATGAAAGGAGAGTCTTATGAGAAAAAAAATTATAGCAGGAAACTGGAAGATGAATATGCTTCCAAATGAAACAATAGAATATATTGAAAAACTATCAAAATTATTAAAAGATACAAAAAATGAAGTAATACTATGTGTTCCATATGTAGATTTATTTTATGCACTATTAACAGCACAAAATACAAATATAAAAATAGGTGCACAAAATATGCACTATGAAGAAAAAGGTGCATATACAGGTGAAGTTTCAGCAAAAATGCTTAAATCAATTAATGTCGAATATGTAATAATAGGACATTCAGAAAGAAGACAATACTATAATGAAACAGATGAAACAGTAAACAAAAAGGTAAAAGCAGCATTTGAAAATGGATTAAAACCAATAGTATGTGTAGGAGAGACTTTAGAAGAAAGAGAAAAAGGAAAAACAAAAGACAAAATAACAATGCAAACAGAACTTTCATTAAAAGATTTAACACCAAAACAAGTTGAAAACACAATTATTGCATATGAACCAATTTGGGCAATAGGAACAGGAAAAACAGCAACAAGTGTTGATGCAAATGATTCTATAAAAGAAATACGTAAAAAAATAGCAGAAATTTATGGACAAAACGTAGCAGAAAGAGTTATAATACAATACGGCGGAAGTGTAAAATCTAAAAATGCAAAAGAATTATTTAATATGTCAGATATAGACGGAGGATTAGTTGGAGGAGCAAGCCTAGACCCAGAAGAATTTTCAAAAATAGTTAAATTTAACGAAGAATAAACAACTAATAAAATAAATTAAGGCAAATTAAAGTAAAATATACAAACAAAAGATTAGGATAAAAAAGTTAAATCATAAAGAATAAGTAAATACTAAAATAATGCAAAAGAAAGCAAAGCTTTCTAAGAAAAAAGAAGGATGGTAAAATTATGAAAGATAAAGTAACAATGTTAATGATTTTAGATGGATTTGGAGACAACCCAAACAAAGATGGAAATGCAATAAAACTTGCCAATACTCCAAATATAGATAGACTAATGAAAAAATACCCTAATACAGAAATATACACAAGTGGATTACATGTAGGGCTTCCAGAAGGACAAATGGGAAATTCAGAAGTAGGTCATACAAACATAGGAGCAGGAAGAATTGTATATCAAGAATTAACAAGAATTACAAAATCAATAGAAGATGGTGACTTTTTCTCAAACTCAGAACTAATAGAAGCAATAGAAAACTGTAAGAAAAAAGGCACAAAATTACACATATTAGGATTAGTATCAGATGGTGGAGTACATAGTCATATAAGACACCTATATGGATTACTAGAGCTAGCAAAAAGAAGAGATTTTGAAGATGTATATGTTCATTGCTTTTTAGATGGAAGAGACACACCTCCAGCATCAGGAGAAGGATATATTTTAAAACTACAAGAAAAAATGAAAGAAAAAGGTGTAGGAAAAATTGCAACAATCTCAGGAAGATTTTATAGCATGGACAGAGATAAAAGATGGCAAAGAATACAAAAATCTTATGATGCAATAGTAAATGGAGAAGGAATAAAAGCAACTTCAGCAATAAAAGCAATAGAAGACTCATACCAAAAAGAAGTATTTGACGAATTTGTAGAGCCAACAGTAATTTGTAATAATGATGAACCAATAGCCAAAATTCAAGATGGAGACTCAGTAATATTCTTTAACTTCAGACCAGATCGTGCAAGAGAAATAACTAGAGCAATAGTAGACAAAGACTTTAAAGAATTCGAAACAAAAAAATTAGACTTACACTTTGTATGTTTTACAAGTTATGATGAAACAATGCCAAATGTTCACATAGCATTTAAAAAAGAACTTCTAAAAAACACATTCGGAGAAGTAGTAAGCAATCATGGATTAACACAACTAAGAATTGCAGAAACTGAAAAATATGCACATGTAACATTTTTCTTTAATGGAGGAGAAGAAAAACAATATAAAGGCGAAGACAGAATACTAGTCCCATCACCAAAAGTAGAAACATATGATCAAAAGCCAGAAATGAGTGCACCAGAAGTAACAGACAAAGTAATAGAAGCATTAAAGCAAGATAAATATGATGTAATAATACTAAACTATGCAAACACAGATATGGTAGGACACACAGGAAATCTATCAGCTGCAATAAAAGCAGTAGAAACAGTTGATGAATGTGTAGGAAGAGTAGTAAAAGTAATAGAAGAAAAACAAGGAAATCTAATAATAACAGCAGACCATGGAAATGCAGAACAAATGATAGACTATAAAACAGGAGAACCACATACAGCACATACTACAAATCCAGTTCCAATAATATTAATAACCCAAGACCCAAAATTAGGTTTAGAGGATAATGGAAAATTAGCAGATTTAGCACCAACAATGCTTGAATTAATGAAAATAGAAAAACCAAAAGAAATGACAGGAAAAAGTCTGCTAAAAAAGATATAAAAATAGTATAAAGCTATAAAGGGGTAAAAATGTTAAAGCAAACACAAAAAACAAAGGAAATATATGAAGACATACAACGAAAAATATTTTATATGATTCCAGAAAAATGGGAAAAACTATATCTTTATGCATCAGTAATAGAAAAAGATGATGGAACAAAAACAGGTGAAATGTTTTTCTACTATATTCCAAAAGGAATATTAAAAAAGAATCCAGTAAATGTATATCAAATACCTGCAAAATTTAATATAAACGAAAAAGAATACTTAGAACTAGTAGAAATATTATATAATGAAATAAAAGCATTAAGAGAAGAATATAAAAAAATAGAATTAGGTGAAACTTGGAGTAATATAACAATTTCTATAGAAAATACAAGATTTAAAATAGAATATAGTTATGATGATTTGTTAAATTCTGAGTATTCTAGTTTTGCAAGACACATAATCTGGAGATATAAATATCTAAAAATCGGATTAGAACAAGTAAATAAAGAAGAAAAAGAAATCCTAAAAAAGTATCTTACAGGTGCCAAAAACTATGTAAGAGAAGAAAAATATGAAGCAGGGATATACATAAAAGATATAAAAAATATAATAGATTATGACACAACAGGACAAGAAGAACAAGAATTCTACCAAGAAAATAGAAAAGAAGAATTAGATAAAACGAATAAAGAAATCAAAGAAAAAGAAAAGAATACTGAATTTTTATTTAATAATAGTAGAGAAACTAAAATTGAACCAAATAGAGATATAATATCTAATAATGAAATTGAGAAATTTGAAAGTATGGAAGATGTAAAAAAAGTATCTACAAATCACGAGAAAAAAACTAAAAATCAGATACTATCTTTTTTAGAAGAAGATAAGCCTGAAAAATAGGAATTGATAAAAAATATAAAATTAAAAGGATAAAGGAAAAATAATAAAAAATAAAGAAATAGAAAAATAAAAAAATAGACTAATAAACAGATATTAATTTTAGACTAAAAGTCTAACAAAATAAATGGATTTATTCCAAAAACAAAATTAGAAAGGAGCAAATAAATATGATTTATTCAAAAGAATTAGAAGAAATGTGCAAAGTAGCAAAAGGAGTAGACCATGGGCCAGCACCAATACCAGAAGAAGGAAAATGGGTAAAAGCCAAAGAAATAAAAGACATATCAGGTCTAACACATGGTATAGGATGGTGTGCACCACAACAAGGAGCTTGTAAATTAACATTAAATGTAAAGGATGGAATAATCCAAGAAGCATTAATAGAAACAATAGGATGCTCAGGAATGACACATTCAGCAGCAATGGCAGGCGAAATCTTAACTGGAAAAACAATATTAGAAGCATTAAATACAGACTTAGTATGTGATGCAATAAATACTGCTATGAGAGAATTATTCTTACAAATAGTATATGGAAGAACACAAACAGCATTCTCAGAAGGAGGACTTCCAGTAGGAGCAGGACTTGAAGACTTAGGAAAAGGACA
>CALXUX010000106.1 GCA_944391785.1 uncultured Clostridia bacterium | reverse complement strand
GCAGCATGGTCTGTTCCAGGAAGCCATAAAGTGTTATATCCTTGCATTCTTTTAAAACGAATTAAAACATCTTGTATTGTACCATCTAGAGCATGTCCCATATGCAATTTACCTGTTACATTTGGTGGTGGCATCATAATACAGTAACTTTCTTTAGTTTTATCCATACTTGGTTTAAAATATCCTTTTTCTTCCCAATTTTTGTATAATTGCTCTTCAAATTCTTTTGGGTTATACTTTTCTGTTAATTCTTTTTTGGTTTCATTACTCATTAAAATCATTCCTTTACTTTAAATTTTAGGTATTAGTTTTAAGCTACCTATAGGCCTTTTTAATTTATGCTTTTATATATTTTTTTGGTTTTATGCTTCATATACTTTTTTTATTTTATACTTTCATATACTTTTTCTATTTTATACTTTCATATACTTTTTCTAAAATATCATATCTTTGCTTTATAATTTTTTTATAAAAATCTTTCCTTATATTTGATATACATTCTATATCATCAATAAATTTATTTATTTTATCAATATTAATATTTTTAAATAGTCTTTTTATAGCATTATTACATTCTTCATTTTTCTTATCTAGCATAAATGTCATGTAATTAATCTTTTTTCCATTTTCTTTTAAACAAGAATAGCAGTTTAATGCTAAATTTTTTAATTCCACTATACTAAAGCTTTTAATTTTCTCATCTTCTAGCATTGGATTTAAGCTTGAGCCACAATCATAAATTGGCGAAAACTTAACTTTTCCTGTATTTTTATTAAGCAAAAATCCCCAATTTCCATTATGTCTATCAGTATTTCCAATTAAACCATCTATAACAAACATGTCCCAAAATTTTTGCTTTGTTTCCTTTCTATCAACCATCTTGTTTTCTTCAATAACTTCCATTATATCACAAAGCTCTGTCTCTATTTTTTTATCAGGGTTTGTACTTAATGCAAGATTTTCAAATTCATATAATATATTTTCGTCATCTGTAAAATCTTCACAAGCACAGACTATTTTTTCTTTTCCATTATATTCATATTTTCCTAAAATTGTATTTTGCACGTTAAAACCTACTATTTTAAATACATTGCTTCCTATATATTCTGAAAAAGCATTATTAATATATGATATATTTTTATTTTTTTCTCTAACTGGATCTGGAAATTTTACCAAATATTTCTTATTGTTATAAATTAGCGTTTTCTTTTTTTCTGAACCTTTATAACTATTAAATTCTTCTACTGCATTTGTAAAATCAACCATTTTCTTTCCTCCTCTTATAAATAATAACTTTATTTTTTACTTTGTGAACTTTAAGTATGGATTTTTTATATAAGGTTTTGAAACATTTGTTAAAGTTCATAAAGCTTTAATAATTATAATTATCAAAATTAAAATAAAAAAAGCAAAACTCAATTCCTTTCTAAGGGCGAGTTTTGCTCACGGTACCACCTTAATTATAATTTATTTCAAATAAAATTATATCTCATTTTAGCTTTAACGCAGGCTAAACGGATATTCTTAAAGTTATTTTCAGAATATCTACAAAAAAGCTACCTTCTGTTTATTTTATTTTTAGAAGCTCTCAGCCTATGACTTCTATTCTCTTTAAAATTTTATAAACATACTCCTCTTTTTTATTGTATTTATCTATTTAATTTTTTCTGACATACTTATTATTGCACATTTTTTTCTTTTTTACAAGTATTTTTCAAAAAATCAACTATAAATTTTCAAAATCTCCCCCGGATAAATTAAACTAGGATTTTTTATATCATTATCCTCTACTAATTTTCTAACAGTAGTCCCATACCTCCTAGATATACTCCATAAACTTTCTCCACTTCTTACAATATGTGTTATATACTGACCATTTCCTATATTTAATTTTCCACCCCTTGAATCACTATCTGTTATCCTCAATTTTTCTCCAGGATAAATCAAATTAGGATTTTGTATCTCATTTATTTCCACAATATGCATAACTGAAACATCATATCTATTTGCGATTTCAGAAAGTGTATCTCCCATTTTTACAGTATAAGTTATAGACCCTGTTTGCCCTTGTTCTTCACCTGGAATAGTTGAATTAGTTAATATTCTTAAAACTTGACCTGGATATATTAGATTAGGATTTTCAATATTATTTAAGTCTACTATTTCATTTATTGTAGTATTATATATATTTGCTATTCCAAAAAGAGTATCTCCTTTTCTTACAGTATAATAAACTGTTTCAGTATTTATTTCATTATTGTTATTTTCTGTTTCAGGAATTGCAGCTTTATCATCTAAAAATATTTCTTCTGTATACAAATCTCTATCAACGTAACCATTTATTCCAGGAACTCTTCCCCTGTCTGTATATTGAAGACCAATGAAACTGTTCCAATTTGTTCGTACATCTAAAAGTTCTTCTCTATTTCCATAATATGCAAGCCACAAATCGTAATTTTCTGCTATTTCTATTGAGAAAGTATTTTGTGCATTTGACAAATCACTATATACTATTACATCTTTATTTGTAAGTCTTTTAGTTGTTTCTAAAAACACTTGTGCTATTTGGTTTATTTCCTCCAAACTTGCTCCGCCAAATGTTTCATAATCCATAACAAGTTTGCAATCTGGAGTTTTACCTGAAATTACAGATGCAAAAAATCTTGCTTCTTGCTCAGCTTCTATAGTATTTGTAGCTGTTAAAAAATGATAAAACCCTACATTTAATCCATTTGCTTTTGCATTTTCATAGTTTAAGTCAAAATATGCATCTTTTATATTACTTCCTTGGCTAGATTTTATATATACTATTTCAATCCCTGCTTCTTTAACTTCACTATAATTTATTACTCCTTGCCAATTGCTAACATCTATTCCTTCATATGTATTGTTTTGGGCAAAACTTATCGCTTTAGTTTCTTTTATATTTATATATAAGATTAATGTAAATAATAAAATAGTAACAATAAATTTTTTTAATTTCATATTACTCTCCTAAATCTATTTTTATCATAATATATTAAAAAAATATTTTATTGTTACTATAATTTTATACTTATTTTTATATTTTTAAAAGTTTTTCAATTTATATTTCAAATACATCTACATGCCTTGTTTCTAAATCAGAAAAATCGTCTTTTTCATCTTCTAACCTTGCAATTCTAAAAGATGCGATTTTTCTTTTTTTAATTTCTAAATTTGACAAGCAGGCAATTGCTTTACTTGATAAATCCATACCAACTGGTAATGTTTTATTTTGGTTGTCAAAAAATATACAGTTAGTAAATAATATTGCATTCATTCCTTTTACAAGATTTAGTTTATATAATGTAATATTATCTTCATCACTTGACGTTATTTCTTCATTTATTTCATTTTCAATATTAAAATCAAATATATTAATACTGTTTTTATTTATATCCTCTTCACTCATTGCTTTATATACTGGTGCATCATCTGTAATTTTAATTTTTGCAAGTGCTGATTTTATGTTTTTTATAACTTCTTCTAGTGCTAGTTTATAACCTATGGTTTTAGTATTTTTATTTATTTCTAAAATACTGAAAATGTCTTTTGGTAATTCTCTATGGCTTTTGTTTGCAATTTTTATTTGTTTTTTTGAGTCTTGCGCAATTCCCATAAAAATATCAAACTCTTCATTTTCTGTTAAATTGTTTTGTTCAGATTTTTTTAGTTCTTTTAAGCTTTGCTCAATGTCTTTTGGTGAAAATTCATTTAAATTTACTTTATTTAAAATGTCAATTATTTTAGTTGTTGCAACAAATATGCTATCTGTTTCATCTTGAGTTAATTTTCTTCTTTGAATTCTGTCCATTTCTTTGCCTAAAGGTTCTAAGTCTTGTTCGTAGTCAAATACTCTTGTAATTTTTTTAATTACATTTACTTCCTCTTCTTCTCCCTCTGGTAGTACTGAAATTTCGTCTTTATTGCTATATTTCCAGAATTCAAATATACTACGTTTATGACTGTCTATTTCATTTATAAATGATGTTGCATTTTCTATTTTTTTTGCCATATTTTTGTTTTTTAGTTTAATTGCATTTATGTCCATAATTATATTTTTTAATTCTGTTTCTTGCAGTTCTAGTTTTTTATAATTTTCTATTAGTTCTTCTATTGTGTAGTTTTCTTTTATATTTATTTTTTCTTTTTTTGATTTTATATTTAATTTGTTTTCCTTTTCATTTGTTTCTAACTCTTTATCTTCTTCGTTTTCTAGAATTTCTTGTTCATTTTTGTTTCCTTTTATTTTATTCTTTTTATTTTTTTTGCTGTATTTAAAATAATATTTAAATTTTCCAAAAAAACTTTTTTTACATTCTAAAAATGTTGAAATTTGTTTTTCTTTTTCTAAGTATTCTATTTCTTGCATACCTGCTAGTTGTTTCAATTCTTCTAGCCTTTTGCTGTCTATTTCTATTCTTTCTGTAACTTCTTGGCTCCTTTTTTTACCTTCTATATATGTATTTTTTACAAAGTCTGAAAATCTTAAATAATCTACTTTTTGGTTTCTATAGTAAAATTCTATATTTCCTCTTTTATTTACATTTGTTCTAAATTCAAAGTAATCTGGAAGGTCTGTTTGCAAGATGAACATTGCTTTTAGTAATTTATATAGTTTTTTGGCATCTTGGTTTGAGTTTAATTTAATTTTATATAAACTTTTAATTTTACTAAATACATTTGTTTCTCCAACTATTTGAAGACTTAGCACTTCTTGCTTATCATATACTTCATATATTAATGGCCAGTCTTTTGTAAATAGATATATATAATTTTCAATTTCTTCGAATTCTGTTTTAGAAAAGAAGTTTCTTGAGTAGTCTATATTGCTTATTGGAACAAATATTTTTCCTGTTTTTCTTTTTTCTGTTTGTTTTTTTAACAAGTAGAAAAATGTTGAATAATCTGAATCTTTTGTTGGTACTATCATAAAATATTTATCTTCTGATTCTGAATAATATATTTGCCATAAATAGTTGTTTTCATATTTTATTTTAAAAGGTATATTTTTGGATAATTTTTCTTGTTCTTCTTCTATTTTTTCGATTGATTCTATTTTTGTTTCTTTTAACATATTTATTAGTTCTTGATGTTTTTCTCTTTCTTCTTCTGTATCTGTTTTTAAATATTCATATAGTGGACTTGCATTTTTATATTTATTTTCAATATCATCTAATCTGGTTGTTGGAGATAATAATATTTCAATATCTTTTATTGCAATAAACTTATATTGTTTGTATTGTTGCTTTTCATTATAATTTTTTGGAATTCTGTATTTGATAGCTGTGTAATTATTTGCAACTTCTTTTACTTTTTTTAGGTCAAGTCCAAGATTTTCCATTAGCTTTTCTGCTTCATCTTGTTTTTCTATTTTTTTTCTTGGCAATTTATTTTATCTCCTTTCTTTTTACTTTTTATACTACATTTGTATTTCATCATAAAATGTTTTAAATTCATATCCTTCATTTTTTAAATATTCTATAACTTGTGGCAAAGTGTCTGCTGTGACTTTTTTGTTTCCTGAATCATGCATTAAAACTACAATGCTGTTTTTTCCTTTTATGGTTCTTTTTAAATTTTCCATTAATAATTCTGGGGTTGGATTTGTTGTTTCTGAATCTCCTGTTAGTGCATTCCAATCTATTGTTAAAATTTGATTTTCTGTAAGTAAAGCTTTTGCCTCATTTTTTAGCTCTGCATATGTTCCTCCTTTAGATCCTCCTGGAAATCTAAATAGATGTGTACTAAAATTTGCATCTCCTAATGCATTTTTTATGGCTGTTTCGGTTTTATTATATTCAGATAAAACTGCTTCTTTTGATGAATAAATCTCTTGGTATATGTGAGAATATCCATGGTTTGCTATATAACTTCCTTGATTTTTTATCTCTTTTAACATTTCTGGCATTACATCTACTCTTGAACCTAGTACAAAAAATGTTGCTTTTATATTGTAATTAGTTAATGTATCTAATATTGTTTTTGTGTTTTTTGATGGTCCATCATCAAATGTCAGATATGCTTTTTTTGTTTCAGAGGAATATATGTTTTCTATGTTTTCTTTGCTTTGATTAAACTTTGCTATTTTTTCTTCTTCTGCCTTTTTTATTTGCTCTTGTATTTGATTTTGATTTTCTATTAATTGTGCTACAAATTCTTGCGACTTTTCTGTTTTTATAATTGTATCTAATGAATAAAATGTAATCATTGCAAGTGAAATTATGATTATTAGAATACATATTACAGTAAATATTATTCTTTTTTTATCCACATATTTTTTCATACTATAAATATTGTATCCTTTATATTGGTTTCTTGATAAGTTCCATTTCATACTATCTCCCTTATTTCTATGCTTACTACGTATGTTATGATTTGTCATTTGCAAGATTGTTCTTGTTTAGACATTTGAGTTTTCTTCTTTTAGTATTTCTTTTGCTATTTTATATCTATTTCTACTTTCTCATCTGTGTCTAGATTAATTATAGTTAAATTTTTACTTTCTTCTGTTTCATTTGTTTGTAGCTTGTAACTTTTGTTTGATAAAAATTGTGAGTCTTCAAGATTTGACAATTCTGTTTCTTCTTTGCTTTCTATGTTTACTTTGTAGACTTTGCCATCTTCGTCTTGATAATATACGTATTTATCTGATATATATATAATTTCTGCTTCTGGATTTTTTATTGTTAATATTTCTTCAAAATTTCCTGTTTCTGGGTTTATTTTTGTAATTTTTCTTCCTTCTGTTAGATCTTCTAATGTTTCTGCTGTGTCTATATACTCTGTTTCTAAAAATTTATGTGCATTTCCTGATAGACCTATTTGATTTTCTTGTTTTGTTTCTAAATTTCTTAATGTAGTCATTTCTTGGTTTGCATAATCTATATATATTAGATTGTTATTTTCTATTGCTAATGGAAATTTTCTTCCATCTAATAATTTTGTTTGATTTGTTCCATCTATGTTTATTTGATACATTTGTCTATTTTGTGTGGTGTAATATATTTTTTGGTTTTCTATGTAAAAATAATTTTTTACACTTTTTGCTATTTCTATTTGATTTTCTCCGGTTTTGTCCATAACACATAATGTTCCTTGTGGATTGTTATTTATACTATCATACCCTATTTGATTTACATAGTATATTTTATCTTCATATATACACATTTGCAAGGTTATTCCATTAAATATTTTTTCTATATTTCCTTCTAAATCTATTTTATATATTCCATTGCCTTGTCCATAAATTGGAAAATAATATATATTTTCTCCATCAAAATACATTTTGTCTATACTTGTTTCTAGGTCTGTAAGTTTTCGTCCTTCTTTGGTTTTTAAGTCAAAATAGTAAATAGCTTTTTCAGAGGCCTCTGCATAAATTACTTTTTCGTCATATTTACAGACTAAATTTCCTGAGTTTTTACTTTTTTCTTTTTCTTCTTCAATTACACTTTCCGCTTCTTTTTGAGTTGTTCCTAAATTATTTTCTGCATTACTTGCAACTTGCATATTTTCTATGGTTTCATCTTTATCATTGAATATTATAACAAAACACATTACAATTAGTAGTATTACAAGTATTGCACTTAAAACTATTTCTGCTTTTATCCTTGGCATATTTTACCTCCATTATTTTTAGATTTTTAACGTTTTTATTGTACTATAGTTTTTTGTATTTTTCAAGTAGAAATAGAAAAAATGAACTTTAAAGGCATACCTTGTTTAAAGTTCATTTAGTTCATTATGAATTTATATCTTCTTGCCAAGAGTTTGGTTCATAAACCGTGCCTATAAACCATATTTCTCCTGAGTTTTTGTCTTTAATTATATACATAAATGGTTTATCTAATTTTATTTCTATTGGATTTGTTGGTTCTTCTAATATTGCATTTTCTTTAGTTATAATTACAGTTGCAGCAGCTGCTTTAATTCCTTTTTCTGTGAAGTCTATGTCAGCTTTGTGCAGAGCATCACTTACATATAGCTCGCTTTTTGACATATTTGAAAAATCGGCAACTTCTGGTGTAAACGCATCTGTTATTCCCATATTTATTAGATCTGATTTTAATTTTAAATTATAATCATAAGAAAATCTTGGGATTGAAATGTCTAGTCCAGATTTTTCATTAGATGCTGGTGTTAGATTATTTAGTATATTGTTTATTTCTTGATTTGCAAGTGTATTAATATATTCTTCAAGATTATTTTCTGGCATTATTGCTATAAATTCTAAGTTATTTCCGTCATATTCTTTTAAATCCATTGAAAGTGCAGTTATATTTTCGTCTTTATAATATGATGTAGTATCAGAGGTTGTTTTTTTATGCATCATGCCTACTTGTTTTTTAGTTCCATTTTCTAATGAAAAGTTTTCTCCATATGTGTCATTTTCATTGAATTCTTCTTTCCATTCCATATCAATTGCAAGTGCGTTTATTAAGATCATTTTTGCATCTTGCACTAAAGTGTCATCTAACATATTTTTTATTATTCCTAGAGTTTTGTTTTCAATCCAATTATTTACATTAGTTGCATTATTAAATGGATCATAATTTATTTCTGCATTATATTTTTCTGATAATATGTTTTTGAAACTTTCTTTTATGTTGTTTGAATATGTATCTTTGATATATATTCCATTTGCAAGTGATAATACATTTTCTATATTATTGTATTTACTTAAATTTAAGTTTCCTATGACTTTTTCTATCTGAGCTTTTGTGTTTCCATTTGCTCCTTCATTTAGCATCTTTAGGGCGTATTTTATAGATAGTGGGCTGTATATTAGATTTTGTTTATTGTTTTCTAGTTTTAAAAATTGCATTGCGAAATTCTCGTTTGATTTTTCTTCTTGATAATTTGATATGTTGTTTTTATTTGTGTTTGTTTCTTTATTTGCTGAAAACATGTTATTGTTTTTTTGTTTAATTGTTATTATGGTTATTATTCCTGTAATTATTAATAATATTATTATTAGTAGTATAATAAATGTTTTAAATTTGATTTTTATTTCTTTTTTTTCTTGCATATTTACATCTCCTTTTTCAATTCTGCACTAATAAATTGAAATGCTTTTTGGTCTTGATCTAATGCTAATTTAACTATTTCTTTATCATTTCTTAATCTGTAACTTGCATATTTTATAATTATTCCTTTATTTTTTACAGCTGCTGCTACAACTTCTTTGTCATCTCTTAATTCTTCGCTTGCAAAATATAGTGCTTGCCCATAATTGCTGCATGCATTAAGCATTAATTCTTTATCTGCTTTTAATTTGTCTGATGCGTAACATATTGTCCATGGTGCTGTTTTTATTGCTAAGGTTAGTATTTCTTTATTTCCTTTTAATCTATTACTTGCAAATTCTAGTGCTTCTCCGTCTTGGGTTAATGCTTCTTTTACTATGTCTTCATCATCTTGCAATCTTTCAGATGCATATTCTAAGTTTTTTCCGATTTTCTTTTACTGCTTCTAACATATATTCTTTGTTATCTGAATTTTGCTTTATTTCTTCTATATCCATTTTTTTACCTTCTTTTATTTGTTTTTTATTTTCAATGCCTTTATTGTTTTATTCTTCTATTTTCTATTCTTTTATTCTGTTCTTAGTGCTTCTACTGGGTCTTTTTTGCTTTGTTTATAAAATTACAACTTGTAGGCATTTATTTTAGTCCGTGAATTATAACCTATTGCATTATATTTCTTATTTTACTAATTATATAATGGCTTCCTCCATCAGTATTATTTTGTATATTTTCTACCATTCCAATTATAAGTAAATCTCCTTCTTGTCTGTTTACTGTAAAACAATCAAACCAACCTAAAGTTCCACTTTCTGTGTCTTCATAAGATGTTTTAAGTTCTGCAGTTCCCGTTTTTCCTGCTATTGTAAGGCCTGATATTTTCATATCACTTGCTGTTGCATTTGGACCTTCTACATTTTGAATTAAATCTTTTTGCACTTCAGCTGCAGCTTCTTTTGAAAATGCATTTTCTACATATATTTCTTGTTTTCCTTCTTCATATTCTATATATGGTTTTACCATATTTCCTTCATTTGCAAATGCAGAGTATATTGATGCCATGTGTATAGGGTTTACAAGTAAATCTCCTTGACCATATCCTGTATCTGCAAGTTTAATTTCTGTTAAAGCTCCACTAGATGCACTATATTGTGAGGTTGCAAGTGTTAATGGGAATTCTAGTTTTTTATTAAATCCTATTTTATCTAGATTTTCAGTAAATTGCTCTTCTCCTATTTCTAGTGCTGCTTGTGCAAAAAATATGTTGTCTGAATATAGTAATGCATTTGCTATATTTTTTGTTCCACTATATTCTGTTAATGTTGTTATATTATAATTTCCCCAGCTTGAATCTTTTTGCCAACTTTTTCCGAGAATAATTAAATGTTGTATTTGGTGTAACTTTACCTGTTGAAATACCTATTGCTGCAGTTATAGATTTAAATGTAGAACCTGGGCAGTATTTTTGCACAAATCTATTATATAAAGGTTTGTTTTCATCATTATTTAATTTATTCCATTCTTCATTAGTATATCCTAAAACAAAATCATTTGAGTCATATGTTGGTGTACTTACTAGTGCTAAGATTTCTCCTGTGTGTGGTTCCATTACAACAAAAAATCCTTTGTCTTCTTTTAGTTGCTCGTAAAATTCTTTTTGCAAATTACTATCTATTGTAAGTTTGATGTCTTCTCCATCTTTTTTGTCTTGTTTTGCAAGTGTTTTTAGTTTATTTCCTTGTTCATCTTGTATATATATTTCTACTCCATCTATTCCTCTTAGCCTATCTTCATATGCTGCTTCTAAGCCTGATTTTCCAATTATACTTGTTTGAGTATAGCCTTTTTCTGCTAAACTTTCCAATTCCTCTGCATTTATGCTTTGGATATAACCTATTAAGTGACCTGCTTCTTCTCCAAGTGGATATACTCTAGCATTTGTTTGGTTAATCTGCACTCCAGATATTTGAAGTAACTTTTCTTTTAACTCAGTTTCATTATTTGCTAAACTTTTTATTGGAACAAATACATCATCTTTAACCCAAGATGCTGAAAGCTGTGTGTTTATATAATCTATAGATACTCCTGTAAGAGCAGAAATTTCACTTATATTTTGATTTCTTATTTCCTCTGTGTCGCCTAGTTTTCCAGGAACAATTCCTACACTTGAAATAGTACCATTTTCTGCAAGTTTATTTCCATTTCTATCTAATATTTCTCCTCTTTCAGATGTAATAGTTGAAACTCTTACTCTATCTGTTTCTCTTAAATTTGGAAATATGATTGCTGAGGACCATTGCAATTTGTATTCTTTGTCCTCTACTATAAATCTTGCTTGATTTTCAAATTCAATTTCTCCGGCTGAAGTATTCATTGTTTCTTTGTATGATATTTTTGTTTCATTTTGTTCTTTTTCTATATTGTTTATTTCAATTTTTATGTTTGCTGAATCTATACCTTCATATATATTTTTATTTCTGTTTATAAAGTCTTCTTTAGAAAT
This sequence comes from uncultured Clostridia bacterium, assembly GCA_944391785.1. Lineage (GTDB taxonomy): Bacteria > Bacillota > Clostridia > TANB77 > CAG-508 > CAG-269. The sequence goes on along the minus strand of CALXUX010000106.1, from coordinate 6,104 downwards.
ATTTTCTTTGGAAGTGCTTGATATTAAATCATATAGTCCTTCATAATTTTTTTCGTTAATTTGTGATATGTAGCTTTCTAAAACATTTTGTGGTTCGTTTTGGGGCATATTTGATATATATACATAAACTCCTATAAGTATTGCTATTATGATAATTAAACAAACTATAATTATAATTTTCTTTTTTTCCATATATTTCACTTTCTTTCTTAATATTTTTAACTTTTATAATTTGATTTTTATTCCTAACAATTTTGCAAGTTCCATTGCTTGAAATTCATTTACTATCATACCTTTTAATAGATTAATGTCTACTACTATTTTTTCTTCTTCTATTTCTTTTTCAGTACAGTTTAAAAATAATTTTTCTTTTATTTCTGTTTCATGTTTTTTTGAGTTGTTTATAGTTTCATTTATAGTCATATCTTCTAGAGTGTTTAATTCTGGTTTTTGAATATTCAATATTATCAGCTTCCTTATTATTATCTAATGGTTAATTGTGACCTGGTCACAGTTAACCATTTTGGGTCAATTTTAACCCGGTCACAATTAACCATTTTGCCATTTAGTCAATACCATAAAATTCTTTTACACTTTTTACTATTGCCTCAACATATAAATCACTATTTTGCAAAATATTATTTAAATCTTTCCTTACATTCATATAACCAAGTTCAATTAAATAACTTTCTACCCCCACATTTGAATTACGGTATATATTTTCAGAATATCCAGGTGATGATCCATCTACATATGCACCTGTTGCAATTCCTCCGGTTTCTCTTATTATGTATAAATATGGTACAGTATCGAAAATTCCTTTATATGAATTAGAATTATAAGCTACACTATTGTTCCTTTTTGATATATCAATTTCGCGAACATAAACTCCTTCTTCTTCTTTATATGTTTCCATTTGAGAATAGTTTGTGTTTGCATTGTCTACAATATTTTCTGCTAATGTTTTTGCAAAATCTAAATTGCTATTTGTTGGAGCATATACTTCAACTCCCCCTGCTGAAAGTTTTACTTCATTACTGTTTAAGTGTAGTGATATAAGTATTTTGGCTCCTGATTTGTTTGCAAGTGTTACTCTTCCATCTTCATCATACATGTTGTTTGCTGTATATTCTTCTGAAGATTCTGTTCCATCTCTTGTTATTAGCACTTTTAAGCCGATATTTTCTAGCTTTTCTTTTAGATCTAAAGCACAGTCTAGTACTATATCTGCTTCTATATGATTTCCAGAAACTGCACCTCCATCATTGCCCCCATGTCCTGGGTCTATTACTACATCATATACATCTTTTGGGAGTTTAGATTTTGTTATATTAAAACCTAAAAATGGAATGTCTTGTGCTTTACTAAAATTGATATATATTTTGTTGTTAGAATTGTTACGTGTTAATGTATAATAATTAATTTCTCCATATTCTGTGTTATTTTCTAATGAATAATATTTTTCTTCTTCATTTGAATAAATTACTTTTAAAAGTATGTAATAGTCTGTTACTTGCAAGCTTTCTAAGTCTAGACCTGTGTTTATTTTGCTTAGTGTAGTAAATTCTATTAGGTTGTCATTATATGTATATTCAGAATCTATTATGACTTCCTCTCCTGCTAGATTTTTTGCAATAACTTCTACATTTTGTATTTGGGATGTATTTTCTGGTAGTTCTAAACTTCCTTCTATATTAAAATGTGTTCCATATACTATATATCTTGAAACTTTCGCAAATGGTGTTTTCTCTACAGTTTCTAGTATTTTACTATTTTGTGCAAAGGCTTGAATTAATTCTTCAGATTCATTTTCTTTTGTGATGCCTTTTATTATGTTATATATTATTATAATTGCAAATAAAAGGCATATAATTTTAATTGCTCTTTTTATAAGTATTTTTTGTTTTTGCTTTTTCTTTTGTTTTCTAGTTTGCTTTTTCATATAATATCAATCCCTTCTTTTAAGGTAGCTTTAGTTTTGTTGTTTATTAATTTTTTTAGGTAAAGTACATTTTTTAGCTCTTAATTATTAATAAATAAAACATCCTTTTTTATTTTGTATTTTTTATCCTATAATTTTGGGAATAAATATTATAAGTCCAACAACTACTGATATAATTGCTGTGACAAGCACTGCTCCTGCTGCTACATCTTTTGCAATTTTTGCTTTTTCGTTTTTTTCTGGCATTGCTATATCTACAGTTTGTTCTATTGCTGTGTTTGCAAGTTCTAAAGATATAACTAGTCCAAAAAGTATAATACATATAATCCATTCAATTGCACTTAATTTAAATATAAATCCTGCTATAATTACTATTAACATTATTGTGAAGTGTATTTTCATATTTTGTTCTTTTTTTAGTGCTGTTAGTATTCCTGTAAATGCAAATTTAAAACTATTTCTTAATTTTTTTCTTCTTTGTTTCATATCTTTTTTATTTTTCTCCATTAAATTTTTTTCTTTTATCCCCAAGTAGGGCCTTACAATACTTGTAAATACTATAAGATAAATAATTGCTATTGCAAATCCTCCCAAGACGTCACTTGCATAGTGTACTCCTAAATATATTCTGCTAAATCCAATTAATGGTATTAATATAGATAGTGTTATTGCAAATATATATTTTAGTTTTATATTTTTAAATTTTTTCCATATTAAAAATATTATAAATCCGTAAAATGCCATACTTACCATTGAGTGTCCAGATGGGAAGCTATATCCTGATTCTTCAATTAATCTATATCCTTCTGGCCTTGGTCTTTCTATTATATTTTTTAGTAATATGTTTAAAACTGTTACAATTAATAGGTTTGATGTTATTGCTATTCCAGTTTTTTTATTTTTTATAAATATTATTGTAAGTATTGATATTATTATTAAAACATATGCTCCTCCAATGTTTGTAATAATTTTCATTATGGCTGTAAGCCATTCTGTTCTTAAATTTAAAACAACTGCTCTATATATTTCTTGGTCTATTTGTAATTGTTCTTTTTCATATATGTCTTCTAATATTGCTATTATTATTATACTGCATATAAATAGTAAGATCCATTTATAGTTTTTCTTTATTGTTTTTGCTATCATTTTTTTCCCCTTATGTGTTTGTTTTATTTTTGTGTTTTTTTAGTTTTTGTTTTTTTTATTTTTATTCTTTTTATTTTTCCATTGATTTTTTAGTTTTGTTTTGAATTCTTCAAATGTTACATATTCTATTTTTTCTGATAGTCCATAATATATTTTTACTCTTTGTGAATAGTGTAAGTACCCTGCTAATATTATAACATACATTACATTAGAAAAGATACTGTAAAATGTTTGTAATAGTAAATTTGTTATTGATATATTTGGTTCTGTAAATCCAATATATGTATTTCTTATAATTGTTAATGTTATTGTTATTATTACGAGAGTTATAAGTGCTTTTGATAGTTTTTTAGGTGTATCTTTTTCTACTTTTAATTCTTTTATTAACATATATAGATTGATTAGTAGTATTGCTATATCTTGAATTATTATAGTTATAATTCTGAAATCTATATTAGTTAAGTTTTTGAGTCCTGTGATGTCTATTGATGTCATTATTATTTGGAATATACATATTAACCAGAATAAAATTAGAATTCCTCCAAATTGTTTGTAACTTTTTATTGTTTTGTCTTCTATTTCCTTGTCTAATTTTTTCTTGTCTTTTTTTCTAACTATGAGTATTACAATTCCAATTATAATTACTAAAGCTATAGATAGATAATTGCTAAGTCTTATTTGCCATTCAATTTCTGTGTTTCGTGGTAAGCTATCAATTGTGATATTTTCAATTAATGTGTTTTCTTGAGTTTCATCAATTTCACTTTCTATGTATCTATTACTTATTGTTATTAGCTTTTGGTTTTTTATTGTGTAGTATAAAGATAATTTTACGTTTTTTTCTTCTACTGTAGTTTCTGCTGTAATATGAAAATATACATTTCCATTGGTTGTTTTTAGAAGATTACTATTTGTAATATTAAGTTCTCCAGAATTTGAACTTTGTGCAGAAGATTTTATAGAATTTACAAAAGCTTCAAAATATGATTGTATTTGCTTTTCTTCCATAGTATTTAAGTCTTGCATTAACATATATGTTGCATTTGTTGTTTCTGAAACCATTATTTCTTTTGTTACACTATTTCCTAATTTGTCAACTGCATCTAGTAATATTCCATCGTTGTTAAACATTTTTTGATATTCTTCTTTGTTTTCTAGGCTATTTAACCTTTCGTCTCCTGTTTTTAATCCTGATATTACTTCGATTAGATTTTTGTCTATATATATTTTCATGCCAATACTGTCTAGGTAGAATTCTTGGGAATTTTCTGATGTTAATTTTTCTGTTTCTGGCTTTGTTTTTTGCTGTGTGTTTGCATTATTTTGCATGGTTTGATTTTGAGATTCTTGATTTGTTTCTTGCTGCATATTATACAATTGGTTTTCAGTTTTTGTTACATTTTCTGTTATATTTCCTATGTTTTTTTTGTCTTCTAAATTTACTCCTTTTGTGCTTGTTTGATATAAGATGTTCATTAGTATAAGTATAATGATTATAATTAATGTTATTTTATTTGCTTTTTTTGTTTTCATCGTTTAATTTCCTTATATTAATATATTTAGGTTTTTAAAATTTTTGGTACCTATGAACCAATGTGTATTCTTTATATCTATTTACATTACATATAGTAAAATACAGAAAAACTGAAGTATACTTCCAAGTAATATAAACAAGTGGAAAATTGAATGCATCCATTTACGTTTTTTGCCTACTCCGTATAAAATTGCTCCAACCGAATATGAAATTCCTCCTGCTAAAAGTAAACTAAATCCTAGATTTCCTAATAATTTAGGTATTAAATTAATTGTAAATATTATACACCAACCCATACCTAGATAACAAATCATTGAAAATTTTTTAAAACTTTTTATATCAATAGAGTTTAATGTAATACCCAAAATTGCCATTGCCCAAATTACTCCAAAAATTGTCCATCCTAAGGCATTATTATATTCTCTGAAAGTGCATAAAGCAAATGGCGTATATGAGCCTGCTATAAGTAAAAAAATTGAACAATGGTCTAGTACTTGAAATACTTTTTTAGAATATCTTTCTCGATTTAGTCCATGATATATACTAGACATTGTGTATAAAACTATCATTGTTGCTCCATAAATTGAGCCACTTACTACTCCATATACATTACCATTTATTGCTGCAAAAATTATGCAAAGTACTGTTGCAACAATTCCAAGGATGGCTCCTACTATATGTGATGTCATGTTAAAAACTTCTTCACCTTTAGAATAAATTGGTAATACTCTATCTTTTAATTTTGTTCTTTGCATATATCCTCCTATTTTTTAATGTATTTACTTTTTAAACATTCCCTTTTTTGCTTTTTGATATTATACCACTTGTTAATTTATATTTCTAGTATTATAATAGAAAAAAGCAAATCTATTAATCGCAAGTTTTTCTATTTTTTTATTAAATAAGAGAGTTTTCTTCTTTTTTTTACATTTTTTGATATTTTATATATTTTTTTAAGAAAGGAGGATTAATTTGGAATATATTTTTGAAAGAAAAATAAATTATTATGAAACAGATAGGATGGGAATTGTTCACCATTCTAACTATATCCGTTACTTGGAAGAAGCAAGATGTGCATTTTTAGAAAAAATAAATATGCCATTTTCTTATTTAGAATCAATTGGAATGACTATACCTGTATTAGGAGTAAACTGCAAGTTCAAGCACCATGTAACTTTTCGGAGACATTATTTTGATTAATACATTTATTAAGGATTTTAATGGTGTTAGGTTAACAATTGGGTATAATGTAACTAAAAAAGATGATGGGAAAGTTGTGCTTACAGGCGAAACTAATCATTGTTTTACTAATTCTAATTTAAGGCCGATAAATTTGAAGAAGCAGTATGGGGATGTTTATAAAAAATTTGAAGAATGCCTTATTAAAAATAATTCATAATGTCCATTTGAAAATGCCAAAAGGTGTGCCAAAAGGGACGGAGCAAAATGGCAATTTTTAAAAATTGCCATTTTGCTCCGTCC
>CALXUX010000105.1 GCA_944391785.1 uncultured Clostridia bacterium | reverse complement strand
ATTATGCAGAAAGGGTGCCAAAAATTTTACTTAGAAGTTCTTATGTTATGCAAGGAGCCGTTTATATTTTAAAATTATTTATATAATCTCCACTTGACGCGGTTCATTTTAGCCGTGAATCGTAACACATTTTTTTAAACCTCCAAAAATATGAACAATTATTTAATTGACTATTTCCTTTTACCACTGTATAATATATTAATAACAATGTTTCAATTTTAAATATACTTATACTAAAAAAACATTTTCAATTTTTTATACTTAAATTAAAGGAGTCAAAATTTATGAACAAAAAATACCTAGAAAAATTAGAATATAACCTCATTCTACAAACTCTATCAACATTTGCTACAACATACCTCGGCAAAGAATTATGCAAAACCCTCTTACCCTCTAACGATATCAAACAAGTCAAAAAACTACTATCTGAAACCTCAGAAGGAGTAAATTTACTATACAGATGCAATACCCCACCAATTTCTGAAATCCAAAATATCGCAGAAGCACTTACCATTTTAAACACATTTGGAACACTATCAGCAAAAAAACTATTTGAAATAGCAACTATTCTAGACATTTGCAAAAAATTAAAAGACTATTTTTTTGTCGACTACATTACCCCCTCTGATTTTCCAATTTTAGAGAGCTATTTTTCCAAACTCTACACAAATCCTGGAATAGTCGAAAAAATTTTCAAAAGTATCTCCACTGATTTTTCTATAAACGACGATGCATCCTCAAACTTAAAATCAATTAGAAAAAACAAACAAAAAATAGTTCAAGAAATAAAAGACAAATTAAACAATATGATACATTCTTCTAATACTTCAAAATACTTACAAGAAAATGTAGTTACCATCAGAAATGAAAGATATGTAATTCCTGTAAAAGAAGAATATAAATCCCAAGTAAAAGGTTTTATACATGACACTTCAAGTTCTGGAGCCACTGTTTTTATTGAGCCTATTTCTGTTTTTGAACTAAATAATAAACTAAATAATTTAAAAATAGAAGAACATCTTGAAATAGAAAAAATTCTCGAAGAACTTAGTAAACTATTTTACCCTTATACAAACGAAATTTCTTTAGATATTGATATAATAAAACACTTAGATTTTATATTTGCTAAAGCAAAATATTCAAAATTTATTAAAGGAACTACTCCAAAAATAAACAAAGAAAAATTTATTTTCATAAAAAATGCTAAACATCCTTTAATAGATAGTAATAAAGCTGTTCCAATAACACTCTCACTTGGAAAAGATTTTAATATTTTAGTTATTACTGGCCCAAATACTGGTGGTAAAACCGTTACACTAAAAACTGTTGGTTTACTTACCTGTATGGCTTGTAGTGGGCTTAACATACCTGCTGATAGTGATTCTTCTATATATGTATTTGATAATATTTTTGCAGACATTGGAGATAATCAAAGTATTATCGATTCTCTTAGTACTTTTTCTTCTCATATGGTAAATATTATAGATATTATTGAAAATAGTACTGAAAATTCTCTCGTTTTAGTTGATGAATTATGTTCTGGAACAGATCCTATAGAAGGTGCTGCTCTTGCTACAAGTATTTTAGAGTATTTGAATAATTCAAATATTTTAACTATTGCAACAACACATTATCAAGAGCTTAAAAAATATGCTTTAGTAAACGAAAACTTTAAAAATGCCTCTGTGGAATTTGATTTAAATACTTTAAGTCCTACTTATAAACTACTAATTGGTGTTCCTGGAAAAAGTAATGCTTTTGAAATTAGTAAAAAATTAGGGCTTAATAAACACATTATTGAAAATGCTAAATCTCATATTGATAACCAAAATATTGATTTTGAGGAATTACTAAAAAATATATATGATAATAAAACTCTTATTGAAAAAGAAAAAGCAGAAATTTCTGAAAAACTTGAAAAGATTAATATATTATACAAAAAACTTGAATCTGATAGCAAAAATTTGAATAATAAAAAGCAAGAAATTTTAAATAATGCCAAAATTGAAGCACGTTCTATTTTGTTAAATGCAAAAGATGAAGCAAATAATATCATTAAAGAAATAAATGATTCTTTATCTAGTAAAGATTTAAATAATATTAGGAATAAATTAAATTTTGATATTAAAAATTTATCAGAAAGTATTAATACTAAAAATGAAGGTTTGAATTCTAACTTAAATGCTAAATCTTTAGGTAAAGTAAATTTAAATATTAATGATATTGCTATAAATAAGGAATATTTTGTAACTTCTCTTAATCAAAAAGGAACTGTTTTAAAAATTCTTCCAAAATCTGCCGAAGTTCAGATGCAAATTGGTTTAATTAAAACTAATATTCCAATATCTAACTTGCAAGAAATACAGGGTACTAATAATCAAAAAACAAATTCTACAATAAGTACTTCTAATTTGTCTAAAGCTAAAACTGTAAAAGCAGAAATTAATATTATTGGACTTAATGTAACAGATGCAGAATTTGTAATTGATAAATTTTTAGATGATGCAATACTTTCAAAATTACCATCTGTAAGAATAATCCATGGTAAAGGTACTGGTAAATTAAGGTCTGGAATTCAAGCATTTTTGAAAAACGATTCACGCGTTAAATCTTATAGACTCCGGCTCATATTCTGAAGGGGATTCTGGAGTTACGGTTGTTTTTTTAAAGTAATTTGAATACAATTTAAACCTTCTTATGACATTTGCTATATCATAAGAAGGTTTTTGTTTTATTTAATATTGTTTCCTATTTTAAATCTAACTCTATTTTTCTTTCATTTTTTAGTTTAATTTTTGAATATTTTACATTACAGCTATCAAACAATTTTCTTGATGCGATATTATTTTCACTGTTTGCATATTTGTCTGATAGGTAAACTACTTCTTTTATTCCTGCTTGTATTATAATTTTGGCACATTCATTACAAGGAAATAAATCTACATATATTTTAGCATTTTCTAAGTCTTTTTTGCTTCCTCTATAGTTTAAAATTGCATTCATTTCTGCATGACATACATATGGATATTTTGTTTCTAAATTCTTTCCTTCTCTTCCCCAGGGAAATTTATCATCATCAAATCCATTTGGTGCACCATTATATCCTATTGATAATATTCTGTTGTCATTGCTTACAATGCATGCTCCTACTTGTGTTGATGGATCTTTGCTTCTCATTGCTGATAGTTTTGCTATTGCCATAAAATATTCGTCCCATTCTAGATAATCTTTTCTTTTTTCATTGCTCATATTTTTTACCTCTTTTTTTATTTTGTTGTTAATTATTTTCTTATATTGTTTTATCTTTTATTGTTTTATCTTTTATTGTTTTATTTTATATGTTGTATAGTTCTACCTTTTATTGTTGTTTTTTTATATGCTGTATTGTTCTACCTTTTATTGTTGTTTTATTTTATATGTTGTACTGTTTTATATTTTATTTTTTAATTTTTCTATTCTACACTTTTTAAACTACCAATCATATCTATCTTTTTTAGTGCGAAATATGTAACTATATTTACAATTATAGTAAAGGCAATTGTAATTAGTATTGCATATAAATAACTTAATGGATCAATAACTTTAACAAACCTTAACATATCAATTTCACAAGTTCCTATAATGTAGAAGTTTAAGAAATATCCTCCACCTAATCCTAAAACTATTCCTATTAATGTTAGTAAAATAGTTTCTCTTGTAACATATGAATAAACTTCTCTATCATAAAATCCTAATACTTTTATTGTTGCAAGTTCTCTTATTCTTTCACTTATATTTACATTTGATAAATTATATAGTACCACAAATGCAAGTAATCCTGCAGATATTATTAAAATTATTACAACATAATTTAAAGAATTTAATGTATCATCTAATGTTTTCATTATTGTTTTTGTTAATTGAACTGTTGAAACTTCATTCATTGAAATTAGGTTTCTTGAAATTTCTTGTTCTTCTTCTTCAGTTAAATTATCATCTTTTACAAACATTACATTTGTATTATATTTTTCTTGATATAAATTTTCATAATATTCTTTTGACATATATACATAATGTGAAATATAGTTTTCTGCTATGCTTGATATTTTAACTTCTTTTTCTACATCATTTGAGTCTTTTATTGTTATTGTATCTCCTACTTTAACTCCTAATAGTTGTGAAAGTTTGTCAGTTATTATTACTCCATCATTTGGCATTGTTATTTCTTCTTCTGTTTCTAAATTTTTTAAGTTTATTACTTTTTTTACTTCTTTATTACTTTCTGGTATTACTATTTGCACATCTTCTTGTGATTCTTTATTTGCTGCTGTTCCAGATAGCATATAGCTTTCTACAACTTCTTTTATTTTATTATTATTTTGCAAGTTTTGTTTTACATTTTCTTTTTGCTCTTCTGTTAAAGAACTTTTTAATGCTACTTGAAGGTCATAGTCAAATACTTTTTCATATTGATATGGTAAAATTTTTGATATTGAGTCTTTTAATCCAAATCCTGCAAGTATTAATGATGTGCAACCGAATATTCCAATTATTGTCATTAAAAATCTTTTTTTGTATCTGAATATATTTCTTATTGTGACTTTATGTGAGAAATTAAGCCTTTTCCATATAAATGGTATTTTTTCAAGTAATACTCTTTTTCCTAGTTTTGGTGCTTTTGGTCTTAATAGTATTGCTGGCATATGCCTTAGTTCTCTTAGTATTGAGTATAGTGTTGCACCTACTATACATATATATATTAATACTAATCCTAGTGTTGCATTTGCATAGTCAAATTGTACTAAAAATTCTGGTAATGTATACATCATTTCATACATATCCCATATGATTCTTGGTAGTAATTGAAATCCTATATTCATTCCAATTATTCCACCTATTATACAAGCTAAGCTTGAGTATATAATATATTTTATTGATATATGGAATTTGTTATATCCTAGTGCTTTTAGTGTTCCTATTTCTTGCCTTTGCTCTTCTACCATTCTTGTCATTGATGTTAGTGATACAAGTATTGCTATTGCAAAAAATACTACTGGGAATACTAAGCTTAGATTTTCTATACTTTTTGTGTCTTGTATATAACTACTGTATCCAGAGTTTTGGTTTCTATCTAATATGTACCAAACTGGATTTTCTATTTTTGATACTTCTTCTTTTGCATCTATTAATTTGCCTTCTGCTTCTGCAATTTTTTCGTTAAATTCTGCCCTACTTTCTTCTAATTCTGCTTCTGCTTGTGCTACTTCTTGTTTTGATTCTTCAAGCTTTTGTTTTGCACTTGAAATTTGGGCTCTAGCATTTTTTTCTTCTTGGGTTAGAGTTTTTTCTTGAGTTGCAATTTGGGTTTTTGCTGAATCTATTTTGCTTTTTGCTTCTTCTAATTGCTTTTTTCCTTCTGTTACTTTGGCGCTGAGTGTTGCTAGGTTTTGTTCTAGTGTTGTTTTTGTTTGCTCTAATTCTGCTTTTTTTGTTGTTAGTTCTTGTTTTGTTTGTTCTAATACTGCTTTTTCTTCTTCTGTAATTTCTTCTAGCTTTAGCTTTTCTTCAGTTTGTGCTAAATTGCTATTTACTTGTTCTATTCCTTGGGTTGTTTTTTCTATGTTTTCTTGGATTGTTGCTTTTTGGTTTTCTGCTTCTTTAAAGACTGTATCTAAAGTTTGTTTGTTGGAGTTATATTCTGCTTCACTTTCACTTATAGTTTGTTTTGCTGTATTTATTTGGTTTTTCCCTGATGTAATTTTTGAGTTTAATTGGCTTTCGTTTTGGGCTATTTCTTTTTCTGCATTTGAAATTTCTGTTTTAGCTGTTGCTATTTTTTCTTCCGCTTCTGCAATCTGGCTTTCTCCATTTTGTTTTTCGGTATTAAATTCTTCTTCTGCTTCTGCAATTTTTTGGTTTGCTTCATTTATTAATTCATCATATCTTGCTTTTTGCCTTTCTTCTTTTATTTCTTCAATTCCGTTTTTTGTTTCTTCTACATATTTTTCATAGCTGTTTGATCCTGTTTGATATTTGTTGCTATCTTGTAGTTTGATATATATTTCTGTGTAAATGTCTGTGTTTATATTTTCTTTTGTTACATATATGTATTCATTTATTTGCCCTGAACCTAGTTTGCTTGTTCCTCTTTCTCTTGAAATGTATAGTGGACTTTGGACTGTTCCTACAATTTTTAGTGTATTGTTTTTTAAGTAGTTTTCTGTTGTTTGGTCTGTATTTTCTTCTTCATTGTTGGTTTGTTCTGTTTCAGGTTGATTTTCTTGTGTTGTTTCTCCTTGTGTTGTTTCTCCTTCTGTTTGATTTGCCTCAGGTTGATTTGCTTCTTCTTCATTTTGGTTTTCGTCTATAGTAGTTTCTAGTTTACTTTCTATTTGTATGGTGTCTCCTATTTTTTTATTATTGTTTTTTAAAAAATTTTCTTCTACTAAACATTCTGTAGCATTTTGTGGCATTGCACCTTCTATTAGTACTGGTTTGTTTACATCATCTAAAGTTAATATTTTTGCAACTGTTTCTTTTTCCCCATCTTTTATTAATCCATCTTGGCTATATGTTCCATATACTTCTCCTACGTTTTTTACATTTTTTAGGGCTTCTATATCTTGGTTTGTAAGGCCTAGTGTGGAAATTATTTGTATGTCATAGACGTTTTGGTTTTTATAATAGCTGTCAATTGAATCTACCATATCTGGTGATGCTGCTCTTAATCCAGAAAAAAATCCTACTCCTAATAGAGCCATTAGCATTATTGATATAAATCTTTTATATGTTACTTTTATTTCTTTAATACTATTTTTTAATAGTGCTTTTTTTATTTTCATTTTTATCTCACCTCCGATTATGAGATTTTTTACCATTCTATTTCTTCTATAGATTTAGGATTTTCATTTATTTCAATACTTTCTGCAGTTCCGTTTTTGAATCTTATTATTTTGTCTGCCATTGGTGCTATTGCTGCATTATGTGTTATTATTAGTACTGTCATGTTTTCTTTTCTTGCTGTATCTTGTAATAATTTTAAGATTTGCTTTCCAGTTTTATAATCTAGTGCACCTGTTGGTTCATCACATAATAATAACTTAGGATTTTTGGCTATTGCTCTTGCTATTGCTACTCTTTGTTGTTCTCCTCCTGATAGTTGTGATGGAAAATTTGCTTTTCTGTCTTTTAATCCTACTTTTTCCATTACTTCTGATGGATCTATTGAGTCTTTACATATTTGTGTTGCTAGTTCTACATTTTCTATTGCTGTTAGGTTTTGTACTAAGTTATAAAATTGGAAAACAAACCCTATATCTTCTCTTCTATATTTTATTAATTCTTTATTTTTTAGTTTTGCTATGTTTTTGCCGTCTACTATTACATCTCCAGATGTTACACTATCCATTCCTCCTAATATGTTTAGTGCTGTTGTTTTTCCGGCTCCACTAGGGCCTACTATTACTACTAATTCTCCTTTTTCTATTGAAAAATTAGTGTTATTTAAGGCTTTTATTTTTATTTCTCCCATTTTATATTCTTTACATACATTTTTAAATTCTATATATGACATATTTTTTTACCTTGTATAATATATTTGTATTTTTTGGATTTTTATATATTATACTTTCCTTTCATATTTTTCATATTTTGCTTTATTTCTTTTATATTTCCTATTACTATTGTATTACATTTATTTTCTATTGCATAATTTATTATCATTCTACTTGCTTTGTGCATATATGTATTACTATAATTTCTTCTTTGCTCATATA
>CALXUX010000104.1 GCA_944391785.1 uncultured Clostridia bacterium | reverse complement strand
GGACGGAGCAAAATGGCAATTTTTAAAAATTGCCATTTTGCTCCGTCCCTTTTGGCACACCTTTTGGCATTTTCAAATGGACATTTCTACATTGCTTTTTTAAATAATGCTACAAAATCTTCTTTTGAAGTTTCTCTTGGATTTCCTGGTTTACAAGGATCTTCCATTGCTTTATCTGCAAGCATTGGTATATCTTCCAATTTTGCACCATAATCTGCAATTGTTTGAGTTATTCCAACAGATTCTCCTAAAGTTCTTACTCTTTCTACTAATGTTTTTATTAATTCTTCTTTTGTGTATTTTTCTGCAGGATAACCTAAAGCTTGTAATATATCCACATATCTTTCATAGCAAACTTCTCCATTATACTCTAATACAGTTGGTAATAACATTGCATTTGCGATTCCATGTGGTGTATCATATACTGCACCTAGTTGGTGTGCCATTGAGTGGCATATTCCAAGTCCTACATTTGAAAATCCCATTCCTGCTATATATTGTGCCATTCCCATTATATTTATTGCTTTTTGGTCTTTGCCATTTACTGCTTTTTCTAGATTATCAAATATCATTTTTATTGCTTTTAAATGGAACATGTCTGAGATTTCATTATGTGCTTTTGTTATATATCCTTCTAAAGAATGTGTTAGTGCATCCATTCCTGTTGCTGCTGCAAGTGATTTTGGCATTGATGCCATTAGTTCTGAGTCTACTATTGCAACTATTGGTATATCATTTGGGTCTACACATACCATTTTTATTTTTCTTTCTTCATCTGTTATAACATAATTTATAGTAACTTCTGCTGCTGTTCCTGCTGTTGTTGGTAATGCAATTAAAGGCATTCCACGGTTTGCTGTGTTTGATGCTCCGTTTAGTGATTTTATATCACTTCTGTCTGGGTTTGTCATGACTATTGATATTCCTTTTGCTGTATCTATACTTGATCCTCCTCCAACTGCTACTATAACATCTGCCCCTGAGTTTTTACAAGCTTCTACTCCGTCTTGCACATTTTTTATTGTTGGATTTGGTTTTATTTCATCATATAGTGTGTATTCTATATTTTCGTCATTTAATATATCTTCTACTTTTTTTGCTACTCCTGCTTCTACTAGGGATTTATCACTTACTAAAAATACTTTTTTAAAATTTCTTTTCTTTATTTCTTCTGGTAAAACATCTCTTGCTTTTTCACCAAAATATGATGTTTCGTTTAAAACAAATTTTATAGCCATTTTTTCTTCCTCCTTATATTTTATGAATTTTCTGCATCTTGGTAATCTGCTGGAATTTCAAATATACCATCATTTGCTTTATATTCAATATTAACTTCTAATAGTTCTTCTTGATCTCCAATTATGGTTTTAATATATTTTAAATTGTTTCCACTATAGTAAAATCTTGTTTGCATTTGAGTTCCTGCTGTTTCCAAGCTTGTGTTCATCAAAAATTCCCCATAATTTGAATATTCTTCATATTCTAAGTTGTTTCCATTTATTTCTTCTTTTCCTGTTTGATATTGCAAATTTTCAAGTTTCATAAAATTATTGGTAATTTCTGAAAGGATTATTGTATTGTTTTCATATTTGTAGTATTGTTTTAAATTGTCTTGTAAAAGATATGTGTTTCCATCTGTTACTATATATTTAAAAGTATTCCCATTTGAGGTTTCTTCTTTATATGCTTTATCTCCTGATTTTATAGTTTTTGATTTGTTTTCATCATTTAATATTTTTTCAAATGTATATTCATCACTTTCAGTTAACCTTTCGTATATTTTGTTTGTTTTTGATGTTCCTGCTTCTTGAATTTTTTCATCACCATTTTCATTTTTATTATTTTTGTTTATTACTAAAAAATATACAAGACCTATTATTATTAAAATTGCTACTGTTATGCATATATAAATTATTGTCTTTTTTTTCATATCATCAATCTTCCTTTCATTTTTCAATAATTTTATATTCTGTATGGTTTTATTATTTTTGATTCTATTAATTGTAATATTATAAAAATTCATATTACTAGCCAGTCTTAATAAAGTTATTAATTTATCGGGTTTATGCTTTTTGTATATTTTTAATGCCTTTAATTTATTTTTTTAGATTATAACTTTACATAGACTGACTTTTGATTATAATATATTTTTAAGTACTATTGTTTTTACTCTTGACATTTCTTGTAATGTTGTTAAAACTCCTTCATTTCCTATTCCTGAATGTTTCCATCCTCCGAAAGGCATTTCGAATGAACGATAGAAGCTTGCACCATTTACTACAGCTCCTCCACATTCTAGTCTATCTGCAATTTTCATTGCTCTTGAGTAATCTTTTGATATTACACATCCACATAGACCATATGAAGATTGGTTTGCAATTTCAATTGCTTCTTCTACATCGTCAAATCCTATTACAGGAATTACTGGTCCAAATATTTCCATATCTTTGCTAACTTCCATATCTTTTGTTACATTGTCTAGTATTGTTGGGTAGTAGTATGCATCTTCTCTTTTTCCTCCACAAATAATAGTTGCACCTTCTTCTACTGTTTTTGCTACTTGTTCTTCTATTCTTTTTGCTGCATTTATATTTATCATTGGACCCATATCTGTTGCTTCATCCATAGGGTTTCCTACTTTTAAGTTTGATATTACTTCTTTCATTCTGTCTATAAATTCTTGTTTTCTTGAGTTGTGAATTAAAAATCTTTTACTTGCACAACATACTTGTCCGCCATTGTATAGTCTTCCCCATATTGTTTCTTTAACAGCTAAGTCCATATCTCCGTCTTCTAGGAAGATAAATGCATCATTTCCTCCTAGTTCTAGCATTACATGTGTTAAGTTTTTGGATGCTGTTCCCATTGTTTGGATTCCAGCAGCTGTTCCTCCTGTTAATGATACTAAGTGTACTCCTGGGTGTCTTGCTAATGCTTGACCTGCTGTTGGTCCATCTCCTGTTAATATTTGGATACATCCTGCTGGTACTCCTGCATCACACATTAATTTTACATATTCAATTAATGTTAATGGGTCATAGTTTGAGGGTTTTACTATTATGCTATTTCCCATCATTAGTGCTGGTGGTACTTTTTGGCAGAATAAATCACTTGGGAAGTTGAATGGTATAATTGCTGCAATTACACCTATTGGGTATCTTTTTGTTATTTGCATGGTTGTCTCTTGCCCTGCTTCTGTTCCAGCTGGAATGCTTTCTCCATATAGATGTTTTGCTCTTTCTATAAATCCTCTTGTTCCTATTCTTACATTTGCCACTTCTGCTCTTGCTTCTTTTATTGGTTTTCCTGATTCATTTGATAAAAGAGTTGCTAGTCTTTCTTTATTTTCTTCTACTAAGTCTACAAATTTATATAAAATGTCTGCTCTTTCATATATTGATTTTTTCTCCCATTTTTTTTGTTCTTGAATTGCAACTTTTACAGCTGTATCTACATCTTCTTCTGTAACATTTGGAACAGTGTCAATTACTTCTTGAGTTGCTGGGTTTACAACTTCTATAGTTGCTCCATTAGATGCGTCTTTCCATTCATATCCTATTAAATTTTTCATACTTGCTTCCTCCTTTTTTAATACATTTTTGCAAACCATAACTTCTATATCGCCTGCTTCGGTTTTATAATTTTCGAGTGTGCATTTAAAAATTTTTTCTCCGAATTTGTGGTTTTTCCCCTTCTCTTCATTTTGCAAAAGCTGTAAATGAAAGCATTAATCCTCCTGTTGTGTTTGCACCATGATCTTTTACTCCATATTCACCAAATGTAAATACTGCTATAAATGGTACACCTTTTGCTTCTTTTTTTAGTTGTTTTGCAACTTCGTCTATTCTATCTCCTATTCCTAGTCTTCTACCTCCACAGTGAACAAGTAGATATGCTCCTGCTTCTTCTCCTAGCATTTTGTTTGTTTCTTTTAGAGTTTTTCCTGTAGAATCTATTAATTCATCCACTGTTGCTTCCATTTGAATTACTGCTGTATTTACTGCCAAGTTTGCTCCTATATTCATTGAACCGTCTTCATTTCCAAACATTGGGTGTCTTATTGCAATTAAATCTCCTAGTCTATCTTTTACTCCTAGTGGTGCTGTTATTGTAGATACAAGTAAGTTATTTCCTTCTAAGTCTTTCATTTTTTTACCTGTCCAAGCTGAATATCTCTTTAAGGCTGGAACACCATCAATTTCTACTAATGTTCTATGTCCTTTTATTTTTGTTATAACTCCTGAGTTTGTTGTTTCGTGATATGCTCCTGTGTATACATTTGCCATTTTTTTGTCTGTATAGAAAAATGCAACTGCAACTCCATCACTAAAAACTTTGTCATTTGTATATATGCTCCATTTTCCTTCTACAGTATTGTCTGCTGCACTTCCTCCAAATACTGGAACTCTTCCGATTACATCTTCGATTCCTTTAATGTAGAATTCTTCTTCTGCAGGTGATGCTACCATATAAAAATAACTTGGGGCATCTTCTCTTCCTGCCATTTTCATAGCTTCGATTGCAACTTTTCTTCCTGTTTCTCTTGGGTCTTCTCCTCTTTCTGAACTTGCAACTCCTACATTCAATTCAGGATCTCCTAAAGCTAAAATTCCTGTGAATCCATTGTCTGATGAAATAAATCCATCTGGAACAATAATACCAGCACTAGATGTGCATCCAATAATTGGTGCAGTTCCAAGTTCTGATTTTGCTCCTTCTAAAACTTTTTCTACATCACAATCTACTGATGTAAATAAAAATGCAACTTTAGTTTGCATTAAATCTACTACAGCACTTGCTGCAGATTCCTTTCCTTGTGAATAACTATCTACATTTGTACTCCATCCAACATTTGATTTTAACATAAATGATTCCTCCTTCGTATTTATAATTATACCCAAATTATATCAATAATATTTTTTTATAACAATATTTTTCCAAAAATGTAATATAAATGTAATAATCGGGAATGATGGGCGGACTAAAAAATCCCGGCTAGCCGGGATTTTTTAGTCCGTCCCTTGTTCCCTATTCCAAGAATTTTAGAATACTTTTCACTATTTTTATATAAACATAATCATAAATAATGGATAATGTTCTATATTCTCTTCATCTTTATAAATATTACAATCATTTTCAAATTTCATATACCTTGTTACGGTTTTATAATTTTGTATAATTGATTTCAAAGATTTTGCCTGCTTATTTTTTCCTGATTTAACCTCAATAGCTGTAACTTTCCCATTTATATTTAATACAAAATCAATTTCTAAAGTACTTTATTTATATAAATATAATTTTCATAATTTTTCTTTGCAAAGTCATCAATAATAAATGTTTTTCCAACTTGCCTTGCTCCTCGAATTAATAAGCATGGTTTCTTTTCTTCCTTTTTCCATTCTTCTAATACACTGGTAATTTTTCTTTCTAACATCTTTACCACCTCATAATTATCTTTTATTTATTATATTATACATTTTTTCATTAATTTATGCAAGTTTTTATGAGGACTTTTTGTGTTTGATTGCAAGTTTTTATGAGGACTTTTACGTTTGATTGCAAGTTTTTATGAGGACTTTTGCGTTTTTTCTCTAAAAAAATAAGCGTATAGATTTTCAAATATACGCCCATCACCTTAATTTAGAAATTTAATTCCATCCCTTATTTCCTATTTTATATAAATACTTGGGTCAACTTGCTCGCCATCTTTTATTATCTCAAAATGTAAATGTGGTTCATCTGCAATCTCAAATGCCGCAGTATTTCCTACTGTTCCTATAGATTGTCCTTTTTCTACAGCTTCACCTTCAACTACAAATTCTGATGTTAATAGATTAGAATATACTGTTTGGAACCCATTTGCATGTTCTATTACTACTGTTAAACCGAATCTTGGATCATTTTTTATAGTTTTTATTGTTCCAGCTTCTGTAGATTTTACTACTGTTGTTTTATCTGCTTTTATATCTATTCCAGTATGTGTTGTCCATTCTTCTAGTGTCTGTGAATATACTAGATTGTCTTTAGCAAATTCTCTTATAATTTCTCCTTCTACTGGTTTTTCGAAGCTTAATTCTGTATTTGCTTTATTTGTTTGTGCATTTGTTTCTATTTCTGCTTTTGCTTCTGATGAATTATTTGTTTGAGTATTTGTATTATTTGTTACATTTTCTGTGTTTTGATTTGATAAATCTATATTACTCGTTTCCTTAGTACTATTTTGGCTTGATGTGTTTGTAGAGTTTTCTATATTTTCTGTATTTGATATAGTATTTGCACTGTTAGTATTTGTAGTGCTTGAATTAGATGTATTATTCGAAGTTTGGTTTAGTTCATTTGATGCCTCATTTACACTTTTTCCAATTTCAGTACTTGCACTTTGTGTATTTGTACTTTCCTGATTATTCTCTAATATTTTTGCCATTTGCTCACTATCTAATGTTTCTTCTTTTACTCTGTCATTTAAATCTTTACTGTATAAAAGTATTCCTATTACAATAATTGCAAGCACACCTACACCTATACTTGCCATTTTGATAATTTTTAGATTTGCATCATCATCTAAAATATTTGGTTTTCTATTATTTCTTCTCATAAAATCCTCCTTTAAAATAATGTTATTTACATTATTTCCTTTTCTTGAGTAATTTATACATTATTTGTAAAAAATGTTTTGAACTTTGGGTAAACTTTGGGTAAACTTTGGAGACGTTCCTTAAAGTTCAAAAAAGTCATCCCCTATTGTTCAAAGTTTATAAAATTTTTTAAAAAATATTAAATCTTAAAAAACACTGTTTATAGTTTTCATTCTATATTTGTATAAAAATAGATATGAACTTTAAGGAACATCCCTAAAGTTCATTTACTTCTTTTATTTCTACCCCTGTATAAAAATGATGTATTATTTCTGTTGCTGTTTTTCCTTGCTTTGCTAAGCTGTCTGCTCCTGTTTGGCTCATTCCTACTCCGTGACCATAGCCTTTTACGGTAAATTTTATTGTACCGTCTTCCCTTGTTATTTCGAAGTTTGTTGATCTTAGGCCAAATATTGTTCTTGCTTCTGTGCCTGCTATTTCTATATTGCCAAATTTTACTGTTTTTACTCTGCTGCTTTCCGTGTATTCAAGTATTTTTATGCTGTCTTGGTCTGCAAAGTCTATTGTTACTTCTGGATGTGTTTCTTTTAGTTTGTTTAATAATTCTTCATTTGTAATAGTAACTTCTGATAGATATTGGGTGTATGCTTCTTCTCCTGATGTTTCTACACTTTGCAAATATGGGTATCCTGTTCCTCCCCAAACATTTACTGGAATTTCGGTTGTTCCTCCACTGTTTGAATGGAAAAATGCGTTTATTGGCATGTTTTGATATGTAATTATTAAGCCTGATGTTTTATTTACTGCTTCTTGTATTTTTGCCCAATTGCTTTCTTGTTTTCTTTCTTCCCATCTTGCAAGTCTATCCTCTTTTGATATCCATGCTTGACAACACTTAGAGTCATCACAAATGTCTGCTTCTTCGTGCTTTTTATTTCCTATTTTATAAATTGTGTATGTTCTTGCAACTATTGCTTGTGCTTTTAGTGCTTCTAATTCAAAGTCTACTGGCATTTCAGCAGATACTACATGGCACAAATATTCATCAATAGGGATTTCTTCTACCTCGCCCGTACTTTTATGTAGTAATTTTATTGTTCCGTATTTTTTGTAGTCATATGTAGCACTCATGTCAAATATTTGGCTTTTTTCTTCTTTACTTGTTTCTTCAGGGGTTGTTTCTTTTTCTGTTTCGTTTTCTGTGTGTGCTGTAACTTCTTTGCCTCTTTTGGTTAATAGTGTTGGCATGACAAAACATATTGTGATTAATATAAGAAGATATATTCCTACTTTTTTCAAATGGCAAACCTCCTTGTCATTTAAGTGCTACTGCTTTAGGCTCTTTTATAAATTTTATGCTATTTATTTTTTATAATTACTTTTCTTTATTTTTTATTTTATTTTTAATAATGTTTTTTTAATTTTTATACTAATTGTTTCCTCATTTTTTCTAAAACTTTCTTTTCTATTCTTGATACTTGAACCTGGCTAATTCCAAGGATTTTGGCCACTTGCATTTGTGTTTTTTCTTTGTAGAATCGCAAAAGTATTACTTCTCTATCATTTTCATCTAATTTGTCTATTATTTCTTTTAGGACTATTTTGTTTGTTAAAATTTCTTGTTCATCTTTTCCTGTTGATATTCTTTCAAGTAGACTCATATTTTTGTCACTAGGATTTAATATATTTGCTTCTATTGATTCTACTGGGGTATTTGCTTCTAGTGTTATTGCTATGTCTTCTTTTGATACCTTTAATATTTTAGATATTTCTTCTATTGTGATATCTTTTCCCTTTTTTAATAGATATTCTTTTTGGAGTTCTCTTATTTTTACATTTAGTTCTTTTATACTTCTGCTTATTTTTATTGCTCCATCATCTCTTATAAATCTTTTTATTTCACCTAATATATATGGTACTGTATATGTAGAAAGTTTAACATCAAAACTTGTGTCAAACCTTTTTATGGATTTTATAAATCCCATACATCCTATTTGGTATAGATCTTCTAGGTCATATCCTCTTCCTGCAAATCTTTTGACTATACTCCATATTAGTCCATTATTTTCTCTTATTAATCTTTCTAGCTCGAATTTGTCTCCTTCTTGAACTTTTTTTATTGAATTATTATCAATTTCATACATATCACTTACC
Source organism: uncultured Clostridia bacterium (assembly GCA_944391785.1). Lineage (GTDB taxonomy): Bacteria > Bacillota > Clostridia > TANB77 > CAG-508 > CAG-269. The sequence continues at coordinate 997 of CALXUX010000104.1, read as the reverse complement.
TCTTGTTAATCTTTTGTAATTAGATTTAAAGTTTCTTCTTCCATCTCATTTTCCTCTGCTTTTTTTATTTTTTTTGTCATTGTTATTTTTGTTCCAAGTCCTAATACAGATTCGACTTTGACATCATCCATAAAACTTTCCATAATTGTGAAGCCCATGCCTGATCTTTCTAAGTTTGGTTTTGTGGTATATAGAGGCTCTTTTGCAATTTCTACATTTTCTATCCCTTTGCCATGGTCTGATATTTCAATTATTATTTGGTTTTCTATTAGTTTTGCTTCTAATTTTACTATTCCTATTTTATTCTCATATCCGTGGATTATGCTATTTGTTACTGCTTCTGATACTGCTGTTTTTATATCTGCAAGCTCTTCTAGGCTTGGATCTAATTGTGATGCAAAAGCAGCTACTGTGATTCTTGCAAATGCTTCATTTGATGATTTACTTAAAAATTCTAGTTTCATTTCATTTTCAAAATTTTTCATACTTTTTTATCCTTATTTAATATTTAGATTTTAGGGGAATCTATAAACCTTTTTTATACTTTATATTCATCTAAGCTTACAATTGGAATTAATTTTAAAATTCCACTCATTTCAAATATTTTCTTTACACTTTGTGTAAGGTTTGCAACTTCTAGGCTTCCTCCTAGCATATTTGTGAATTTGTACCTTCCAATTATTAGCCCTATTCCTGCACTGTCCATAAAAGTAACACTATCAAAATCAAATACAACTCTTTTAGGCATATATCTTTCAATTTCATTATCAGCCCTCCTTCTTATCTTTTGAACACTATAATCATCAATTTCATCTGTTATTTTTAAGACTAATAGCTTGTCCTTTTCAAAAAATTTAGTTTCCATAGTATCTTCCTTTCTCGTATAATATATTTATAAATTTATAAGATTTACAACAAAATCTTACATATTTATCTATTTGATAACCTGTGATATACTTATATTGTAAAACTTAGGAAATTTGCCATCCTTTCTTGC
>CALXUX010000103.1 GCA_944391785.1 uncultured Clostridia bacterium | reverse complement strand
AATTACCTTAGGATTATTTGTCGTATAATTTTTTGTCTTTTTATTACTACGTCTAAATTGATATTTAAAAAAACTTCGTTTTTTTATGTTACTTCCTTTTTTCTATTTAGTTTCGCAAATATCTATTGAATTTTAAAGATTAAATAATCTTTTTAATATTTATTCTATATTTTTTGTTTTATATTTTTTATTTTATATTTTTAATTTTATATTTTTTATTTTATGTTTTTTATTCTATGTTTTTTATTTTATATTTTTTGCTTTATATTTTCTGTTCTATATATTTTATAATAAACATTAAAAAAACTATTAAATTTATATTGCTATTAAATTTATATTGCTATTGCATTTATTTTTTATATGTGTTTCTATTTATATAATTTTAATTTGCTTGTATATATTTCTTATTTTTCATTAAATCAACAGTTGTGGATAATACAATTATTATCCACAATGCTGCTAATTATAGTTTATTATTTTTCCAAGAATCCTTTATAATGTCTCATTACTAATTGTGATTCTAATTGTTGAATTGTTTCTAATGCAACTCCTACAACGATTAATATTGATGTACCACCAAATGCTATATTTAGGTTTGTAAATCTTAAAAACATTGGGATTATTGCAATTATTGCTAAGAATAATCCTCCAAACCATGTTAATTTAGATATTATTGATGATAGATATTCTGTTGTTGGTTTTCCAGCTCTAATTCCTGGTATAAATCCACCATTTCTTTTGATGTTGTTTGCAACTTCTGCTGGATTGAATGTTGCATATGTATAGAAAAATGTGAATCCTACAATTAATAATAGGTATACTATTGCGTTTGCTATTGAATATCCTATTCCAACATTAGATGATGATGTTGCAATAGAAAAATTATATATTGCTGCTAAAAATCCTGTTTGAGTTGCAATATCACTTACAAATATTTGTATTATCATAGCTGGAAATGTCATAAATGATGATGCAAATATTATTGGCATAACTCCTGCCATTGCAAGTTTTAATGGAATGTGTGTGTTTTGTGCTCCCATCATTTTTCTTCCTACTACTTTTTTAGAGTATTGAACAGGTATTCTTCTTTCTGCTTGTTGAACAAATACAACTCCTGCAATTAATATTATTGCTCCTATTATTATTCCAATAGATAGTAATAATCCTGTTGTGCTAAATCCTGCATCTGTTACTATTAGTCCCCATAATGTTGTTACAAAACTTGGTAATCCTGATATAATTCCTACAAAGATAATTATTGATATTCCATTTCCTATACCTTTGTTTGTTATTTGGTCTCCAAGCCACATTAAAATTGCTGTTCCTGCAACTAAGCCTACAACTACTAAAGCTCCTGTTAAGAATGTATTATCTATAAATATTCCAGATGTTCTATATGATAAGAATATTCCAACTGCTTCTATTATTGCAAGTACTATTGTAAGCATTTTTGTGTATTTATTGATTTTCTTTCTTCCTTCTTCTCCACCTTCTTTTGTTAATCTTTCTAAAGATGGTATTATCATTGCTAGCAATTGTATAACAATTGAAGCTGTGATGTATGGAGTTATTGACATTGCAAATACAGAAAATCTTGAGAATGCTCCTCCGGAAATAGTATTTATTAGTCCTACTATTCCATCTGTAGATGACATTGCTTCATTTAATGCAACATTATCTACTCCTGGAACAGTTATATAACATCCTAATCTAAATATTACTATTAATAGTAATGTGTATAATAATTTTTTTCTTACTTCTGGTGTTTTAAATGCATTTGCTATTGTTTTAAACAACTAAATCACCTCAGCCTTTCCGCCTAAAGCTTCGATTTCTTCTTTTGCTTTTTTTGTAAATCTAACGGCTTTTATATTTAATTTTTTCTCTAATTTTCCTGTGGCCAAAATTACTATTCCATCATTTATTTTACCAATGATTCCTTCTTCTAGTAAACTTTCTGCTGTTACATCTGTAGATTTTGATTTGTTTAACATAGCAAATGTTACTTCTGTATAATTTTTAGAATTTATATTTTTGAATCCTCTTTTTGGTAATCTTCTATATAATGGTGTTTGTCCACCTTCAAAGCCACGTCTTACTCCTCCACCAGATCTTGCTTTTTGTCCTTTATGTCCTCTTCCTGAAGTTTTTCCAAGTCCAGAACCTATTCCACGTCCTCTTCTTGTTCTTTCTTCTTTTTTTACTGCTGGCTTTAATTCGTTTAGTTTCATTTTCACTTGCACCTCCTTAAATCTCTATGAATATGTAGTATGTGTTTGGTTATTTTATAATTCTTATTATAATATATTTTATATCATTATTACAAGATATTTATTAGTATATATTTTTTATTTTTACTCAATATCTTATATGATTTTATAAATTGTTATTATATATCTTATATTATTTAGAATAATTATTATAAAATATCTTCTACTTTTTTACCTCTTTTTTTAGCAACTTGTTCTACTGTTTGCATAGATTTTAACCCTTCGATTGTAGCATATACTACGTTTCTTGGATTGTTTGTTCCTATAACTTTTGTTCTTATATCTTTATATCCTGCAAGTTCTAGTACTGGTCTAACACTTCCTCCTGCTATAACTCCAGTACCAACTTCTGCTGGTTTTAATAAAACATTTGCACTTCCGAACTTTCCTACAAATTCATGAGGTACAGTTGTGCCAACTATTGGAACTTCTATTAAGTTTTTCTTAGCTTCTTGTATAGCTTTTTTAATAGCATCTGGAACTTCAGCTGCTTTTCCATTACCTACACCAATATGCCCATTTTCGTCACCAACAACTACTACTGCACTAAATCTAAAAGTTCTACCACCTTTAACAACTTTTGCAACTCTGTTGATAGCAACTACTTTTTCTTTTAATTCGTTTTTTTCTTCCATTGGTTTATTTATATCCTCCTTTACTTAAAATTTTAAACCGCCGTTTCTTGCAGCTTCTGCTAGTTCTTTTACAACTCCATGGTATATATATCCACCACGATCAAAAACTACTGTTTCAATGTTTTTTGCTTTAGCTTTACTTGCAATTAATTCTCCTAGCTCTTTTGCTGCTTGTTTATTTGCATATTTTGTTTTTATTTCTTTATCAAGTGTTGAAGCACTTACTAATGTATTTCCTTTTACATCATCTATGATTTGTACGTATAAATTAGTGTTACTTCTATAAACACATAGTCTTGGTCTTTCTGCTGTTCCAGATATTTTTCTTCTTACTCTTAGATGTCTTCTTTGTCTTTCCATTTTTCTATCTGTTTTCTTAACCATTTTTTTCTCCTTTCTTCTAAAAACTATATCTATTTACCTGTTTTTCCTTCTTTACGTCTAATAACTTCATCAGCATATTTAATACCTTTACCTCTATATACTTCAGGTGGTCTTTTTGTTCTTATAACTGCTGCTGTTTGCCCTACTAATTCTTTGTCTATTCCTTTTACTATTATTGTGTTAGGGTTTGGAACATCAAAAGTAATTCCTTCTGGTGCTTCGAAAATTACTGGATGTGAATATCCTAAAGCAAGATTTAAATCTTTTCCTTGTTTTGCTACTCTGTATCCAACTCCGTTTATTTGTAGTTCTTTAGAAAATTCGTCTTTTACACCAATTAACATATTGTTTATTAATGTTCTAGTTAAACCATGTAAACTTTTATTTTGTGTTTCATCATTTATTCTAGATACTTTAATTGTGTTTCCATCCATTTCTAAAGTTATATTTTTATGTATTTCTCTTTCTAATGTACCTTTTGGACCTTTTACAGTTATATGATGTCCGTCTATTTTTACTTCTACACCATCTGGTACTGTAATAGGTTTATTTCCTATTCTTGACATTTCTTTGTTTTCCTCCTTTTCGTCAATTTTAATTAGGGATTTTCCCTGATTTGGTAATTTTTATTATGATTTACTATTTATTCTGATTTACTATAATATAAATTACCATACATATGCTAGAACTTCTCCTCCAACGCCTAACTGTCTTGCTTCTTTGTCTGTTTTTAATCCTTTAGGTGTAGATATTATTGCTATTCCTAAACCATTTAAAACTTGTGGTAATTCGTCTTTTCCTGCATATACTCTTAAACCTGGTTTACTTATTCTTTTTAATCCATCTATTACTCTTTTTCCTTTTTCATCATATTTTAAAGTAATTCTGATTGTTCCTTGATTATCATCTTTTATTTCTTCAAAAGATTTTATATATCCTTCTTTGAATAGTATTTCTGCAATCCCTAATTTCATATTTGATGCTGGTACATCTACTATTTTGTGTTTAGAACTATTTGCATTTCTTATTCTTGTTAACATATCTGCAATTGGGTCTGTTGTATTCAATTTATATTCCCTCCTTTTCTAACTAATGATAGGGGATTTAAGATTAATCACCCTTATTTTTTACCAACTAGCCTTTTTAACACCTGGTATTTCTCCTTTATGAGCTAATTCTCTAAAACAAACACGACAAATACCATATTTTCTAATATATGCATGTGGTCTTCCACATAATTTACATCTATTATATTCTCTTGTTTTGTATTTTTGTGGTCTTGCTTGTTTTACTTTCATTGATTTTTTAGCCATTGTTTCTTTTCCTCCTTTTGACTAATTTTTGAAAGGCATTCCTAAAAGTTTTAGTAATTCTTTTGCTTCTTCGTCTGAATTAGCTGTAGTTGCAAATATAATATCCATTCCTCTTATTTTGTCTATTTTATCATATTCTATTTCTGGGAATATTAGTTGTTCTTTAACTCCCATTGCGTAATTTCCTCTACCATCGAATGAATCTTGTGATACTCCTCTAAAGTCTCTAACTCTTGGAAGTGCTACATTAAATAGTTTGTCTACAAAATCGTACATTTTGTCTGCTCTTAATGTAACTTTGCAACCTACATTTACACCTTCTCTTAGTTTGAATGCTGCAATTGATTTTCTAGCTTTTGTTACAACTGGTCTTTGACCTGTAATTTGCATTAAATCATTCATTGCATTTTCTAGTGATTTAGGGTTTTCTTTTACATCTCCTAATCCTATGTTTATAACTATTTTATCAAGTTTTGGAACTTGCATTATTGATTTATAATTAAATTTTTTCATTAATGCTGGTACTACTTCATTTATGTATTTTTCTTTTAATTTTTCCATTTCCTAGTTTAAGCCTCCTTTCTAAACTATTTCAATTTTGCACCACATTTTTTGCAAATACGGATTTTTTTATCATTTTCCATTTTGTATCCAACTTTTGCTATCTTCCCACATTTAGGACATACAACGTTTACTTTTGAAGCTGGAATTGCACATTCTACTGATAATATTCCGCCTTCTTCTCCTGCTTTTCTAGGTTTAACATGTTTTTTTCTTATATTTACATCTTTAACAACAATTTTATCTTGTTTTGGTAATATTTCTAAAACTTCTCCTGTTTTGCCTTTGTCATTTCCAGACAAAACTGAAACATTGTCACCTTTTTTTATTCTCATCAGAGTTTTTCCTCCTTTTCTTTAACTTCAATTATTTAGTAATTATGATTTGATTAATTTTTTATTAAATTATTTTATAGAACTTCTGGAGCAAGTGATAATATTTTCATATAATCATCATCTCTTAGTTCTCTTGCAACTGGCCCAAATATACGTGTTCCTCTTGGTGTTTTATCTTCTTTTATGATTACAGCTGCATTTTCGTCAAATTTTATATATGATCCATCTGCTCTACGCAAACCTCTTTTACTTCTTACAATAACGGCTTTAACAACATCACCTTTTTTAACAACGCCACCTGGTGTTGCTGATTTAACTGAAGCAACTATAACATCTCCGATGTTTGCTGTTTTTCTGTATGAACCACCTAAACATCTAATGCACATGATTTCTTTTGCACCTGTGTTATCTGCTACTTTTAATATTGTTTGTTGTTGTATCATTATAGGTATCTCCTTTCTTTTTGATAAATTTCATACCAAATTATTTTATAATAGCTTTTTCTACTATTTCAACTACTCTCCATCTTTTATCTTTAGAAAGTGGTCTTGTTTCCATAACTTTAACTTTGTCACCGATTTGGCAAGCATTTTCTTCGTCATGGGCTTTTAGTTTATATGTTTTTTTCATTGTTTTTGAGTAAACTTTGTGTTTTGCTCTTGTTTCTACAGCTACTACAACTGTTTTATCCATTTTGTTTGATATTACAGTTCCTACCATAGTTTTACGAAGATTTCTTTCTTCCATTTATGAATCCTCCTTCTTTTTTACTTGATAGCTTATTTTTTTGATTCAGCTATTTTTCTTTCTGTTAATATAGTATTTATTTTTGCTATATCTTTTTTAACTTCTTTTATTTTCATTGGATTATCTAATCCGTGTGTTGCTAAACTAAATTTTAATTTGAATAATTCTGTTTTTAGTTCACCTAATTCTTTCTCTAAATCTGGTGAAGACATTTCTCTTATTTTATTTATCTTCATCATTTTCACCTACCTTTTCAGATTCCTTGGTAACAAATTTTGCTTTTACTGGTAGTTTGTTCATTGCTAAACGTAAAGCTTCTCTTGCTGTTTCTTCTGGTACACCAGCAATTTCAAACATTACTCTTCCTGGTTTTACAACAGCTACCCAATATTCTGGAGCTCCTTTTCCTTTACCCATACGAGTTCCAATTGGTTTTGATGTGATTGGTTTGTCTGGGAATATTTTAATCCAAACTTTTCCACCTCTTTTTATATAACGAGTCATAGCAATACGAGCTGCTTCTATTTGGTTACTTGTAATTAGTCCAGCAGTTACTGCTTGAAGACCATATTCTCCTTCTGAAACACGAGTTCCTCTTGTTGCTTTTCCTCTCATTCTACCTGTTTGCATTTTTCTAAATTTTGTTCTTTTTGGCATTAATGGCATTATGCTTCTCCTCCTTCCACTTTTTTAGCTGGAAGAACTTCTCCTTTATATATCCAAACTTTTACACCGATTTTTCCATATGTTGTATCTGCTTCTGCAAATCCATAATCTATATCTGCTCTTAAAGTTTGTAGGGGAATATTTCCTTCTTTATAGAATTCTGTTCTTGCCATGTCGGCTCCACCTAATCTTCCAGATACTGAAGTTTTAATTCCTAAAGCTCCTGCTTTTATTGCTTTTTGCATACATTGTTTCATTGCACGTCTGAATGAAATTCTTCTTTCTAGTTGTCCTGCAATGTTTTCAGCAACTAATTGGCTGTCTGTGTCTGCATTTTTTACTTCAACTATATTTAAATTAATATTTTTTCCGATTAATTTTGTAAGTTCTGCTTTTACGCTTTCTGCTCCAGCTCCACCTTTTCCTATTACTATTCCTGGTTTTGCTGTATATAAGTTAACTTTTATAGCTTTTGCAGTTCTTTCAATTTCTATTTTAGCGATTCCTGCTTGGTATAATTTTTTCTTTAAAAATTTACGAATTTTTTGGTCTTCTACTAAATATTCTGAGAAATGTTTAGAATCTGCATACCATTTTGAGTTCCAGTCTTTAATTATTCCAACTCTTACTCCTGTTGGATGTACCTTTTGTCCCATTTAGTTTAATCCTCCTTTTCTTTTAACACTATTGTTATATGACTTGTTCTTTTTCTTATTCTTACTGCTGAACCTTTTGCAGCTGGTCTTATTCTTTTTAGTGTTGGACCTTGGTTTGCATATATTTCAGCAACATATAGGTTTTTTGTATTTAAACCATGATTATTTTCAGCATTTGCAATAGCTGATTTTAATAGTTTTTCTATTATTTCTGATGATGCTTTTGGTGTGAATTTTACAATTGCTAAAGCTTCATCTATATCTTTTCCTCTTATTAAATCTGCAACTATTTTTACTTTTCTAGCAGATATTCTTGCAAATTTTAAAGTTGCTCTTGCTTCTTTTTGCATTGTTTCTTCCACTTTATTTACCTCCTTTTTTAAAAGTAAAATTTATTTTGCTTTTATTTTCCAACTTTTGTTGTTTTTTCTCCTGCATGGCCTTTGAATGTTCTTGTAGGAGCAAATTCACCTAGTTTGTGTCCAATCATTTCTTCTGTAATATAGATTGGAACATGTTTTCTTCCATCATGTACTGCTATTGTGTGTCCTACCATTTGTGGATATATTGTTGAAGCTCTTGACCATGTTTTTAAAACTTCTTTTGCTCCTGTTTCGTTCATTGCTTCTATTCTTTTTAGAAGTTTTTCTTGAACAAAAGGTTTTTTCTTGCTTGATCTAGACATATTTTATGTCCTCCTTTCCAGGTTATTTTTCTGTAATTTTATCTCTTTTATTTTTCAATTTATTTGCTAAGTTTTTTATCTATTTTTTAATTTAGATTTTAATTATTTTCTTCTCTTAACTATAAATTTATTTGTTGTTTTCTTTTTATTTCTTGTCTTATATCCTAGAGCTGGTTTACCCCAAGGTGTTAATGGTCCTGCATGTCCTACTGGTGCTCTACCTTCACCACCACCGTGTGGGTGATCTACTGGGTTCATTACAGATCCTCTAACTTCTGGTCTCCATCCCATGTGACGTTTTCTTCCTGCTTTTCCTAATTTTACATTTTCATGATCTGAGTTTCCTATAACTCCTATTGTTGCTCTTGCCTTTGCTAAAACTAGTCTCATTTCTCCTGAAGGTAATCTAACGTGTGCATATTTTCCTTCTTTTGCCATAAGTTGTGCACTTTGTCCTGCTGCTTTTACTAGTTTTCCTCCTTGGCCTGGGTTTAATTCTATATTGTGAATTAATGTACCTACTGGTATTGAACTAATTGGCATACAGTTTCCTGGTTTTATATCAACTGATTCTCCAGATATTACTTTATCACCATCTGTTAATCCTTGTGGTGCTAAAATATATGCTTTTTCTCCATCTTGATATTGAATTAAAGCTATGTTTGCGCTTCTGTTTGGATCATATTCAATTCCAATAACTGTAGCTTCTTGATTGTCTTTTTTTCTTTTAAAATCTATTATTCTATATTTTTGTCTGTTTCCACCACCTTGGTGTCTTACTGTTATTCTTCCATATGAGTTTCTTCCTGCTTTTTCTTTCTTTTTAGCAAGTAGTGACTTTTCAGGAGTTTTCTTTGTAATTTCTGCAAAGTCTGAAACTGTCATATTTCTTCTTGATGGTGTATATGGTTTAAAATGTTTCATTCCCATTTTTTATTCTCTCCTTTTCTATTATGGATTTTTTCCTGCTCCATTTGCAGATATTCTTTATTCTCCGGGTTCTTTCCCGATATTTTTTTCTTTGTACTCTTTTATTAGTGTATTTTTTTTCTTTGTTTTTTTATTTTGTTTTATTTGTTCTGCTTGCTCTATATAAAATATAAATTTTTTGTCATTTATTTTTCTATATAGTTCTTTGATTTTATAATCTTGAAATTCATATAAGTATTCAAGGTTTTCTCCATATTCTCTTTCTATTTGCTTTATTTGCTCTTCGGTTTCTTCTAAACCTTGAAGTTCTACATCTTTTACATTGAGCATTCTTTGTTTTATTTTGTTTAATTGATATGGAAGTGCTTTTCTAATTTCTTTTATATTAGGAAGTCCTCCTTGTAATACTTTTAAGAATTTCTTTCTTTCTTCTTTATTTTCCATTTTTTTGTTTTAAGCTCCCATAAATTCATCTATTGAATCTTTGAATTTTTTAGAACCTTTTATTTGTTTTCCACCTTTTCCAAGATATGTTACATCTCCTGGGTTTGTGTCAATAGTAACTATTGCTTTTTTCCAGTCTGATGTTTTTCCTGTGTGGTATCCAACTCTTTTTTCTTTTCCTTTTACTGTCATTGTATTTACTTTTAATACTTTAACTTCAAAAAGTTTTTCTACAGCATTTGCTATTTGAACTTTTGTTGCTTTTTTGTTTACTTTGAAAGTGTATTTACCTTCTTGTAATTCGTCATTACTTTTTTCTGTAACAACTGGTGCTATTATTATTTCTTCTGGTAACATTATGCATACACCTCCTCTATTTTCTTAACAGTGTCTACTGGTAGTATTAAGTTGTTATATTTTAATAAATCAAATATGTTTATATTGTTTAGTAATATAGTTTTTACACCTTTTATATTTCTTGAAGACATATAAACATTTTCATTTTTTTCTGGTAATACTATTAGCACTTTTCCTGTTATTTTTAAGTCTTGTAATGCTTTTACCATATTTTTTGTTTTTACTTCTTTTAATTCTAGTTTGTCTACTACTGTTAATTCTTTTTCTGTTACTTTAGAACTTAATACTGATTTTATTGCAAGTCTTCTTTCTTTTTTATTAACAGTATATTTATATGAACGAGGTTTTGGACCTAAAGCTATTCCACCTTTTATCCATTGTGGAGCTCTTATGCTTCCTTGTCTTGCTCTACCTGTTCCTTTTTGTCTCCATGGTTTTTTTCCACCACCTGAAACTTCTGCTCTTGTTTTTGTACTTTGTGTTCCTTGACGCCTGTTTGCTAAATAATTAACTAATACACTATGTACTATAGCTTCATTTGGCTCAATTCCAAATATATTTTCAGCAAGTTCTATGTCACTTACTTTTTTACCATTCATATCTAATACATCTACTTTTGGCATTTACTTTCCTCCTCCCTTCTATTTACTAGCCTTTACTGTTGATTTTACTTTTAAGATAGCTCCTTTTGCTCCTGGTACACTACCTTTAACTAATATTACATTTTTGTCTATATCTACTTTTACTACATCTAGGTTTTGTATTGTAACTGTAATTCTTCCCATGTGTCCTGGTAACTTTTTACCTTTAAATACTCTTCCTGGTGTTGATGTTGGTCCCATTGATCCTGGTCTTCTATGATACATAGATCCATGACCCATTGGTCCTCTACTTTGTCCATGTCTTTTTATAACACCTTGGAATCCTTTTCCTTTTGTTGTTCCTTGAACATCAACTTTTTCTCCTGCTTGGAATATGTCGGCTTTTATTTCATCTCCTACTTTTATTCCTTCTACTTTGTTTAGTCTGAATTCTCTTAGGTTTTTTTTGTTTTTAAGACCTGCTTTTGCAAAGTGTCCTCTTTCTGGTTTGTTTATGTGTTTGTCTTTTATTTCTCCAAATCCTAGTTGTACTGCATCATATCCGTCTGTTTCTATTGTTTTTACTTGTGCTACAACGCAAGGACCTGCTTCTATAACTGTTACTGGAATAACATTTCCGTTTTCATCGAATATTTGTGTCATTCCTAGTTTTCTTCCTATTATTCCTTTTTCCATTTTTATTCCTCCTAACTTTTGGCTGATATTTTTGTATCAGCTTGGTTTTGATGCTACTTTTTTAGTAGTTTTTTGATTTTCTATTTTTTGTTTTTATTTTTCTATTGTACTATTATTATATTTTTATTGATTTTTTCACTTGTTTTTTGATTAGTTTTGATTATAGTTTTATTTCTATATCTACACCAGCTGGTAATTCTAATTTCATTAGACTGTCAACTGTTTTTTGTGTTGGATATAAAATGTCTATAACTCTTTTATGTGTTCTCATTTCAAATTGTTCTCTTGAATCTTTGTATTTGTGTGGAGAACGTAAGATTGTAACTATTTCTTTTTGTGTTGGTAGTGGAATAGGACCTGATACTTTTGCTCCTGTTTTTTTAGCAGTATCTACTATTCTTTCAGCAGACTGATCTAAAATTACATGGTCATAAGCTTTTAGTCTTATTCTTATTTTTTCACTTGTTACAACTGTTGAATTTGCCATTGTAATTTTCCCTCCTTTTTTATTATTGTATTGGCTGTTTTGCCTGTAGTAACAATTGTTTGTTACTGAAATTACCGTGGCAAGTAAAAACGCTCTCTGGCGTTTCGAATAACTCCTATTTTTAAACCCAAAAAAACATTTTTTTAAATTTTTGGGATAAGTGTTATTTTATAACTTACCGCCTGGTCTATGCCATAACATACTCCACCAAAGTTCCCTCCATCGCCTATTTTTGTAGGTGTGTAGCTACATTTGGCTTCATCGCTTTTTTATGCGTGTATATTATATAATGTTTTGGCCTCTGTGTCAAGCTTTTTTTGGAATTTTGTATATTTTATAATTTTGATATGTTACGATTCACGGCTAAAATGAACCGCGTCAAGTGGAGATTATATAAATAATTTTAAAATATAAACGGCTCCTTGCATAACATAAGAACTTCTAAGTAAAATTTTTGGCACCCTTTCTGCATAAT
>CALXUX010000102.1 GCA_944391785.1 uncultured Clostridia bacterium | reverse complement strand
ATGCAACTAATTAAACCTATTTATTAAATTAATTTATTATTTTTTATACAGTAGTAAATTTTTTAAAATTTCAATCGCTACTGTTATTAATCATGCTCTTTTTTAACTTTTTATTTTTCACACTAATTCTCCTTTCTTTGAATTTTTTATAGTTTTTTATTTTTTCTAATTCGAATATAATATATAAGCTCTTAAAAATTCATTGCAATTATATCATACACTATTAAATATTTCCACAAATTCGTTTAAGAAAAAGAAGGAATTTGAAAAATCTAATATTAAAAAATGTGTGTTAATTTTTTATAAATTTTCACACATTTTTTATATTTTTTTATTTCACATTTCTTAATAGTTATTTCTTTTTCCAATTAATTTTCTAATTTCTTTAACATCAACTTTTAATGTATCTATATCATTTTTATCTGCATCTACTTTCATTTTTGATATCATTTCTCTAATTTGGCTATCAATATTTGATGTGTCTTGAGTTACATTAATTTTGCAATTTTTTATCTCGTCATAGGCTTCTTCAAGTATCTTATATATTTTAGTTGAACTTGTGTCTTGCATAAAAGCATATAATTGGTTTGACATTTCTGTTATTTTTAAAGTTTTCTTCTTTTGTTCATTTGTATTATTTATAATTGAGTTATTTGCCATTTTAACTAATGCTACTCCAATTATTAGCATTGCAAGTAAAATAACTTGAATTACAATGGAAATATTTACACTTTTTAAGTGAAATAATATAAATAATATACTTATTATAAATGTTATTACACTGTATATTATTACTATTGGATATTTAGTATATTGCAAGAATTCATTATCTTTGTCTTTTGAGCTAATAATTCCTGCTACAAAAAATACTATAATTGCTAGGTTTGCTCCTGCTATATCTATATATCTTGCCACTGAATATTCTTTTATTGTTAGAAAAAATATTAGGTTAAGAACTATTAATGCCACAATTATAACTAAACTATATAATAATTTATTAGATTTCATTAGTTTTCCCTCCTTGTGCCACAATTACTACAAAATTTGCTCTCTGCCGACATTTTGCTTCCACAATTTTTACATATATATTCAGCATTTTCTATTTTTGTTCCACACTCACTACAGAATTTACTTCCTTTTTGAAGTTTTGTTCCACAATTTGGACAAGTTATTTCTTTAGCATCATTTGTTTGTTCTTTATTTTTTTCATCAATTACTGATACTTCTGGCTGATGTATCTGCTTACTTTCTGTTATAGTTTGGTTTTCTTGTTGCATTGGTGAAAACATTTGGTTTGCTAAACTTCCGAAATACACCTCCTGCTGCCATTCCCATTCCCATTTCTGCACCTGCTGTTGCTACTCCTCCTGCTCCTGGATTATTTGCTATATCTTTTAATAATTCTTTTGATGATAATCTTCCAAAGTCAGATCCTTGTATCTTTAGTACTCCTTTTTGTGCATATGCTTCATTTATCATTGCATAATTTGGATCTGTATCTGGAATAGATATATCTGCTATATAGAAATTTACTAGTCTTATTCCGTATTCTTCTAACATTTTTTCAATATCTGGTGTCATTTCTTCTGCTATTTTTTCTAGTTCTGTATTCATATCTAATATTGTTCTTTGTTGTTCTTTCATTACTGTTGCAAGTTTTGTTTTTATTTTTGTTTGGAATACTGTTCTAAAATATGAATTTAATTCTAAAGTAGTAAAAGTTTTTATATTTCCTACTAGTTTGTTGAAAAATTTTTTTGCATCTTTTACTTGTACTGAATAACTTCCTCTTGCTGATACTTGAACCATAAATCCAAATTCTGCATCTCTTATTTGCATTGGGCTGTCTGTTCCCCAAAATAATTCTAGTTTATGTGCTTTGTCTATAAAATATACTTTGCAACTAAATGCACTTTTTCCTCCTGATAAAAATCTTTGTAATCTTCCTATTATTGGGTAGTTTGATGTATTTAATGTGTATCTTCCCCCTGTAAATGTTTCTACTATAACTCCATCTTTTACAAATAGTGCTTCTTCTGATTCCATAACTATTAATTGTGTATTGTTATTAAAATCTTCTCCTGCAAATTTCCAGACTAATTCATCTGATGGTCTATCATTTTGAATAACACTAAATAATTCTAAATCTTTCATTTTTTATCATATTCCTTTCCTGCAATTATTTATTTTATCTTGTTATATTGAATTTAAACTATTATTTTAAAAAAAATCTTACTACAAAATATAATAAGATTTTTTTATGTATTATACCATTTTTTTATCACGAATTAGATTTTTCATAGCTGTAATTTGTGTTTCTAATTTTGAAGGTGCATCTTCTTTTCTTGCTCCTAAAGATGCTGAATAATAGCAACCTCCTGTGTATATAGCTACATATTCATATACAACTTTATCATATTTTTTCTCTTTTATATTAAATATTTTTCTTGTATCTTGACTTGTTGAAATAGCTTCTATATCTTTATAGAAATACTCATAAGTACCTTCTGAAAATACTTTACCTGTTGTTATATCAACATTTGAATAATAAATATATAATTGAGATTCTCCAAATAAATATGTAGTAATATTTACTAATGTATATCTTAATTTTGAATCTGAACCAATTTTAGCAACATATATTGGATCATCATTTTTATCTCCTAATGCTTTTTTCAATGTTTTGTTAGATAATATTGAATTAGATTGTCTTGCAAGTAATGCTGCTGTTGGTGAATTTGGTTGGTCTGCTGGTCCTGAAATTGAAATAGGATCAATTATAGAAACTTGCTCTTGTAATAAATTAAATTTTTTTAATGCTCTATCTTTTGCATTTTCTATTTCTAATTTTGTTACTTCATCAACTTTATCTTCGTTTGCAAAATCATTTTTATTTTTAAAATACATTACTGCACCAATTATTATTAATATTATACCTATACCCATACAGAAAATTAATGGAATACCTACTATCATTAAAATTATTGGCATTATTTGGCTTTTTCCCATAAAATAGTTCCTTACAGCTCCTCTATCTACAATGTTCATTTTAAACTCCTCCTTTTATATTTCATTTTTTAGTTTATTTTTAGTTCTTCTGGAAATTGTACCTTCATTACTTGACTTAAAATGTTTATATCTTCTAATGTTACATTATTCTTAATTGCATTTTGTAATTCTTCTTGATAATTTGGAGTAACTTTTAGCATTTTTAGAAAATAAAAATCATATTTTAAGTATGCAATAAAATAATTGTAAATTCCTCTGTTTTCGATCATAATTGCAGACTTTGCATATTCTATAGCTTTTTCTATTGAAACTTTTGGAATAATAAATGGCCTTTTACCATTTAAAATACTAACCCCTGCCCAAAAATATGCTTCTGAATTATCAACTTCATCATCAATTGCTTTTTCAAATTTTGAAAGTGCTTTTTCATAGCTTCCAATATTTAATAAATACATTCCTAATGAAGCATTTACTCCTGCATTATTTGGTTCTTCTTTTAAGATTTCTTTATAGACTGTTTGATATTTAGTGGCTAATTTTGTATCCATTGTTTTAAAATCATTAAATGTTTTTACAACTATTGGCCTTGCACAATATTTACAATTTTGCTTAGTTGGATCAATTGGTGCACCACATCCAGGGCATTTTAGATTTTCTACTTCCATTGGCATTTATTTTCACCTCCCACTTTTAGTAGTATATATAGAAATTTTTAAAAATAGAATATTGCAAGCTTTATTTATTTATTATTCTATTGATATTTCATTTAAATGTCAATATATTTCTGATTAATTTGTAATATTTCTCTTCACTTGTTATAATTTACGGCTTAAAACAGGTCGCCCTCTAAAGCTTTATTTATATAAAATTTTTGCTATTTTATGATTGAAAAATAATTAAATCATATTCATTAGAAATTCTATTCAAATTTTCATCATATAATAACATTTTATTGTTTTCGTTTTTAACTATATATGTGTTTTCTAAAATTTTCAATGAATCATATGCTTTTAAAAGTATTTGTCCTAATGAATTTAAAAAATAGTATTCTATACTATTACTTTCTTCATCATATTTATACACGATAATTATATTATTTATTATATCTTGTATCTCATATCCACTTGGAAGAGATGTCTTATTTCCATAACTATCATACCAACCATAAGTTTTTTCATCTAAGCTTTTAAATACTATAGAACCATCACTTAACACTTCAATAGTACTTTTATATTCAGTAAACCCTGGTAAATACTCAATGCTAGAACTTTCTTCTCCGTTACTTTTCCTTATTGTTACTTCACACTTTGGTTCAATAGTTATAGTCCCATCATATTTAGAATAACCTTTACCTTCTTGCATTGGTTTTATTATCATAGTATAATTTTCATTTTCGTAATATAATTTGTAACCTTCATACAATTCTGGATTATCTTTTTGCAAATTAATTTGATTATTTTGTGATCTTTCTGACAACTTTTGATATTCTATTTCTGTTTTACTAAGTATAAAAGTTTGAAGTGCAAATGAATACTTTGTTGCAGACGCCCAGACTTTTTCCTCATTATTAAGTGTATTTATCATTTCTCTTTCAACATAATCTACTATATTTTTAAAATATTCATTATCATTTAGATTAATTTTTTGATTATTTTTTGAAATTATGTAATATTCATTATCTTTTTTAGCCAATGCAAAATAACACTTTTTATTATTGATATCTGCACTATAAAAATATGATACACCATCATAGTTACAAGGTATTTTTTCTTCTCCTTTTTCATTGGTAAAACCATATTTTGAATGATTTATTGCTACAATGTATTCTTCTTCTTTTGTTATGCTAGGTAAACTTGCTATTTCTTCTAATATTTCTGTTACTTGACTACTCCATTTGCTACAATTTACCTTATCTATTATTATGGCTACTATAATTATGACAAATACACCAATAATAACTATTGATTGTACTAAATAATATAATATTAAATTAACAATTTTTCTTTTTTTACTTTCCTGTGTATTTTTTTCTTGATTATGCACATAAACGAATTGCATTATAATACAAATTATATCCCAATATACATCTATTACATCAATTATAACAAGAATAGATATTATAATTGTTACAACATATGATATAATTTTAATTACCTTAGGTTTATTCTTTTTTATGAAAATAATGTTTCTTGTTACTAATATTATTGGAATTACAGCATATACTACTATTTCTATATTCCTTAAAGTAGTACTAATTGGATTTGTTGTTATTACAATAGCTAAAATTATTTCATAAATTCCAAATATCATTTGCCAAAAACATATTTTTTTATTTTTCCTATTTTGTATTCCTGCAACAATATTAAGTATTCCTATTATGCTACATATTATTGTTACTATTAAATTTCTATATCCTATCAATGTCTCGACAATAAAACTACTATAAATTGATTTAACACCTAATGTTCCGTATCATAACTCCCATTTTTAAATTCATTAATATATATGCTGATATTATTGCAAGAACATTTAATATTGTAATAATATAATTCGTTCTTTTTTTATTCATCCTAAAACTTCCCCTTTATGTTTTTTTATTGCTTATCTTTTTACTTAATCTTTTAAACTATCCTTTTTATCTTTCTCGATCCTCTTTCTATACCTATCCTCCTCTGAAAAAATACATCCACAATATTTTTGCATATAAAGTCCTATTTCTCTTGCTTTTGCTTGTCCTTCCCTAAAACCTACTCTAAAATCTCTATATAAAAATTTTAAACCATATATTTTAGCAATTTTACTTGCTACCTCACAAATTCCTTCGTGATTTTGGTATGGACTTACTAATAATGTTGTTGTAAAAGCATCATATCCATTTTCTTTTGCATATTTTGCTGTTTGCGCAAGCCTTATAGGATAGCAATAATTTATGCATCTATTTTTTAAATCTCCTATTACATTTTTACAAAAATCGTCTAAACCATATTCTTCTTCAAAAATTGCATTTACATTTATACTTTTTGTATATTCTTTTAATGTATCTCTTCTTGTTTTATATTCTATATATGGATGTATATTAGGATTATACCAATAAACTGTTAGTTCTATTTTTTCTTTTCTTAAACTTTCTATGCAGTACACACTACATGGTGTACAACATGTATGCATTAATAATTTCATTAAAAAATTCAGCTCCTTTATTATTAAGTCTAGTTATAATCTTAAAATTCAACTATTCTTAATAAATTTTAATAAGTTATTATAACATATCCTTCAAATTCTTTTATATCAAATTCTTCTATATCTTCTATCTCTTCTTTAATTTTTTCAAATTCTTCTGTTTTTAGTATATATACGTTTTCAGCATTTTTTTCTATTTTTTCTATTTTTAAAAAATTGTATTGTCCAAATTTTTTTACTTGTCTAAAGGCTTCTCCTGGGTTGTAGTATTCTACTGTGCATACGAAGTCTTTTGCACTGTATTGTGAATAAAATAGTACATATATGTATGGTTCTTTTATTGAGTTTGTTATATATATTTTTTTATTTTCTAGCATTTTTAAGTATTTTATTGGTTCTTCTAAGTTTGCTTCAAATGTTCCGTATGTATTTGCATCTTGTTTTGTGTATGTATTTAAAAAACCTGCAAAACTTAGCATGTAGATTAGTGCTATTATTATTGCATATTTTTTTCCCATTTTTATAATTTCGTAAATTCCTATTGTTGTGTAGAATATTATTGGGAAGAATATGATATTTAGTCTATTTATATTAGGTTCACATATAAATGTCAATAGTATTGATACAATAAGCCATGTTCCCATAAAATATCCATATTTTATTTCTTTTCTCGATTTTATTGCTGTTATAATCCCTATTATTGTAAATATGCTTGAAAATATATATATTGTTCCATATGGCCATATTGAATTCCATTCTAGTCCATCAATTTGTGCAATTAATATATTTATACTTCCTAAAAAGTTTTGTATACTGTTTTTTATAAATTCACTTGAAAATATTGATGTTACTTCTTCATATCTATTGACTTCCATTCTTGGTATTGTCATAAATGGTAATTTTATTGCTGGTAAGTCAAATGAATTTATTATTACAAATATTATTATTGGTAATGATATAATTGCAATTATTAGTAAGTTTAGTATTGCTTGTTTTATTGTAATTTCTTTTTTCTTTACTAACATATATAGTATTGGTATAAAAAATAGTGGTAAAAAGAAGTATGATGTTCCATAAGAGTATGCTGTGATTCCTGCTATGATATATCCTAATATTTGAAATATTTTTCTTTTATCTTGAAGTCCTTTTATTATTAGAAATATTGATAATAGTATTAAATCTGGAAATAAGTTTGATTCTAGTCCCCATCTTGATTTCATAATATGCCATGGACATATTGCAAGAAATATTAGTCCTATTGTTGCAATTTTTTTGTTTGTGATTCTTTTTAATAGTAAGTAGAATATAAATAAACTTATTCCTCCTATAATTGCCATTGGTAGGCGTATTGCAAAAGTTGTTAATCCAAATATTGCAATAAATGGAATTATTAGATATGTAAGTAATGCATTTTGCCCACTTCCCCATGCTACTAAAAATACTGGCATAAATTTTCCATTTCTGTCTATTCCATAATTCATAATTGAAAATGCTTCATATCCTGCTGATGCTTCATCTACATTTAATGCATTAGGATATTTGTCTATTTTATAGGTTCTTACAAATATTCCTATTATGATTACTATTGCAATTATTATTTTAGGTAGGCATTTTTTTATAGTTGCTTTTGTTTTTTCGAATTCTTGGTTATTTTTAGTTTTTAAAATATAATTTTTTTCTTTATTTTTAGAAATCTCTTGTTTTTCTTCTTTTTTTGTATTGTTTAACATTTATTCTCCTTATTTATATACATTATAAATTGATACTTCTTCTATTTTTTCTAGATTTTCTTTTACATAGTTTATAATTTGCATTGGTGTTTGCCAATTTAAACTATAGTTTTCGTTTTTTATTAAAAATACTGCATTTTCGTTTTTTTCTATTCTTTTTATTTCTTCTATTTTTTCTTGTATACCATTTTCTCCAAGGTTTCCGATTAGAAACATATCATAATCTTTTATATAAATGTCTAAAGGAATATTATAAATACAAGCTTCTGCATCTAATATATATACTTTTATTCCGTTTTCTTTATTTGTTTTGATAAAATTTTCTACTTCTTCTATTTTTTGCTTTAGTCCTTCTTCTATTATAATTCCACTAAAGTGTTTAATATTATGTGTTTTATTATTGTTTTTTAGATATATATAATAGTTTGTTATTGTATAACATAAAGTTACTAGAATAAATATGGTTTGAAACATTATTAATAAAAATGTAAATATTTCTTGTTTTCTTTTTAGTCTAATTTTATTATATATCCATTTTAGACATTTTGTAAAAATATAAAATTCTAATATGAAAGTTATATATTCACCACATATAAAATGTACTACATCTGATATTGGGAACATTAGTATAATTGGTATTATTGAGTATACAAATAATACTTGTAATGTATAATTTTTTTCATTTTTCTTTTTTATTAGTCCTATTAATATATAGATTGCAGTTAATATTATTATAATTGGTGAAATTACTGATAGTATTTTTATATGTATGTTTTCATTTTGAAGTAGAGTGTTATATTCTATTTTGTTTTTGAATGATGTTATTCCAAGTACTGCATAGTTTAGAAAATCATTTATTAAATTGTTAGTTATGAGATATAAGATAAATATTGCTGAAGTTAGCATTATTCCAAGTATTCTTATTGCAATTATTTTTAAAGCTACCTTTAGATCTTTTTTGTTTCTACATAATAAAATTATATAAAATGTTCCTACAAAACATGCTATTGCTCCTATGCTTTGCTTTGTTAATAATACACATGCAAGTAATATTCCTATTAGTAAATTTGTAAGTTTTTTATTTAAAATATTTTCAAGTATAGGTTCATTTTCTTGAGGTTTTTTAATATATTTTAATTCAATATTTAATATGATTAATATTAAAAATATTGAAAAAAAGTTATAGTCTATTCTAAAATTATCAATATAAATATAAAATAATATTAAACAATAAAAAAATGAAATTGTATTGATAATTTTTGTATTTGCAAACAAGTTATAAAATACTTTTTTAAATATTTTATATGTTAAATAAAATATTCCTGTAAATAGTATAGAACATAATATTCTCATTACAATTAGTTCATTTCCTAAAAGCCATAAAAATAGTGAAGCTATCATACTTGCAAGTGGTGTGACTATTATATTAAAATCTTTATATGGTAATAAACCTTCTAAAATATTTCTTGCAAAATTGTAATTCCATAGTTCATCTAAATCGTCTAATGGTTTTACATTTACAAATGAAAATATTGCTATAAATAAAAATATAATAAATAATACATCTTTATTCAGAATTTTTTTCATGAATTTTCCCCTTTACAATTTTTATCTATTCTCCATTATATTCATACCCCATATGTTTATAAGCAGGTGGCAGAACTTTTCTTCCTCTTAGAGTTCTTGCAATAAATCCTATTTGTATAAGATATGGTTCATATACATCTTCTATGGTGTCTACTTCTTCTCCTACGGTTGCCGCTAATGCTTCTATTCCTACTGGTCTTCCTTGGTATTGTACTATCATAGTGTCTAATAGTTTTCTGTCTATTTCGTCTAAACCTAGTTCGTCTATTTCTAGTTTGTTTAATGCTATTTTTGTAATTTTTAGTGTTATATTTCCATCTCCTAAAACTGCTGCATAGTCTCTTACTCTTTTTAAAAGTCTATTTGCAATTCTTGGTGTTCCTCTTGATCTTCTTGCAATTTCAGTTGCCGCTTCTTCTTCTATTTTAACATTTAATATTCCTGCTGACCTTTTTACAATTTTATTTAAGTCTGTAACTTTATATAATTCTAATCTATGTACTATACCAAAACGGTCTCTTAAAGGTGTGGTAAGTGATCCGTGCTTTTGTTGTTGCTCCAATTAATGTAAATTTGGGTAAATCTAGCCTTATAGATCTTGCACTTGGTCCCTTTCCTATAATTATGTCTAGTGTATAATCTTCTAATGCTGGGTATAAAATTTCTTCTACACTTTTACTTAACCTGTGTATTTCGTCTATAAATAAAACATCAAATTCTGATAAGTTTGTAAGTAATGCTGCCAAATCTCCCGGTTTTTCTATTGCAGGTCCTGATGTTATTTTTATATTTGAATTCATTTCATTTGATATTATATTTGATAATGTTGTTTTTCCAAGCCCTGGTGGTCCATATAGTAAAACATGGTCTAATGGTTCTCCTCTTTTTTTAGCAGCTTCAATATATATTTTCATATTTTCTTTTATTTTGTCTTGTCCTATGTATTCTTCTAGGGTCTTTGGTCTTAATGAATTTTCTAAGCGTTCTTCTTTTGCATCTTCTAGCTCCGGATTTATTATTCTTTCATCTTCCATTTTAGTTCCTCCTTTTGATGTTTTTATTACTTTAGCAAATTATTTATTGAAACAGATTTAGATATTTCAAGTTCTCTTTCCATTTGATTATAATATTTTTCTAATAGTTTTTCTGCACTATTATCTATATCTGCTAATTCTTCACCAGTTTGTATATTGTACCATTTCTCATCAAAATAATATCTACTTGTAATTATTCTTTCATTATTTAATGAAACAAAATCTTTTGATGCAAACATATTTGTTCCTAGTGAAAATTTACTATCTAGACCAAATAAATAACATATAGTAGGTTTTATATCTAATTTATTTACTGGCTTTTCTATTTTTAAATTTTCTATTCCTGCAAGTTTCATTCCAGCTGCAACTCTTATATAATTTAGTTTTATTTCTACATCATTTATCGTAGAGCCTGTTTCATTTAAAAATTCTAGCATTTCTTCATTATACATATCTATACCATTATGATCACCAAAAAGTAGTATTACTGTATCATCATATAATCCGGCTTTTTTTAGTTCTTCTATAAATATGCCAAATGCATAATCTGCATAATTTACAGATCTTAAGTAATTACCAAAAAAAGTACCTTCATATTTTCCTACTTCTATATTTACTTTTGTTTCATCTTGCAGACCATCTAATGTAAATCCTGTATGTGATGAGGCAGATACTATATATGACATAAATGGCTTACTATAATTTTCTATCTTTTCTACTGTTTGTTTATACATTAGTTCATCTGATAAATATCCCATTATATCTTCTGATATATCTTCAAATGAATCTTTGAATTCTATTTTATCAACTCCAAAATTTTTATATACATTTTCTCTATTCCAAAAATATCCGTAGTTTCCGTGAACATATGATGTAGTATAATTTGCATAATCTGATTGTTTAAAACTTGTGAAAATATCGTCATATTTATTAGAATCATATTTACTATATGACATGCCATTTTCCATTGGATATAGTGATGTTATACTTGAAAATTCTGAATCTGCAGTTGATGAATAACTTTGCATAAACATATTTGTAAACCTGATATTTTCATTTAAAAATTTATTTAAATTTGGAGTTATTTCTTTTCCATTTATTTCTTTGTTTATTACAAAATCTTGGATTGATTCTAGTTGCAATATTATTAAGTTTTTTCCTTCACACATTTTTTCAAAATTATATCTTGGAACCTCATATTGCTCATATTCTGCTTTTAATTCTGAATAGTCTTTAAGCATTTCCTCTTTGTTTTCGTATTTGGCTTGTTTTTTTGTATTTACTGCATTTAATATATCTGCTATATGATAGCCAAATATACTTCCTTTTCTTATTTGTGTATCTTTATTATATGGGTCTTGCAATGTTGCTTCAATACTTTCTTTTCCAACTGATATAAATATGCAAAATCCTAATGCTAAAATATATATTTTGCTTATTATTGCTTTTTTTGTATCTTCTTTTATGTCTTGTATTTGTAATTTTTTATTTGCTAATAAAATTATAATTATAATTATATCTATAAAATACAGTATATGGGTAATATTTAATAATACTGGGATTGTTGAAAGTATTTCTTCCCCATATTGTAAATTTGTAATTTGCAATACTGATAATACATTACTTGAATATGTATAATATATATTGTCTGCAAATAATATTATACTGATTAATATATCACAAATAATGGTTAAAATTGTTCTTTGCTTGTTTGGAAATATATTAAGGATTGTTAGTAATATAAATGAAAAGCAAACTGTTCCCAAAATAGTTGTTTTATCTATTCCTTCTCTTATCATTATTGTGTTTTTATAAAATAGTAATGCTTTTAATATTATTAAAGCTAGAACTATTATGGGAAAAAGGCTTGAATTTAATATTTTATTACATATTTCTTTTATTGTTTCTTTTATTGTTTCTCTTTTTAGTTTATATATTTTCTCTTTATTCACTTTCCACCTCGATTATATATTATCTATATAGTTTTCTATTATATTTAGCATTTTTTTGTTATTTAATTTATATTCTTTGGGAGTAAAATTTTCTATTTTTTCTATGGCTCCAGATAAATCATTTATATCTCTAATCCCTATGATATAACCTTTTTTATTAAATAATTCTACTATTTCTTCTTGATGGTTATTTACATGTTCTCCATATTTTGCATTTCTTGCAACTGCTATTACTTTTTTTCCAAGTTTTATGGATGTAATAATAGACCCAACTCCCCCATGTGTTATTATATAATCTGCTTCTTTCTGATATTTTTCAAGCTCTTCTTTTGGTATTAAATCAAATATTTTCATGTTTTGAGATTTGTATTTTGTATATCCTGCTTGAACTATTACTTCTTGATTTATTTGCTTTTTTTCTATTAATTTGTCTATTTCTTCTAATAGTCTATGAAAACTATTATTTTGAGTTCCTAACATTACTAAAATCATTAATATATCGAACCTCCATATACTGCTTTTGGGTATATTTTTAGCATTTCTTCCCATTGTACTATAAATAAGTCTGCTACATGGTATAAAATTTTACCTGTTGCAGTTTTTTTGTTTGTGTTTGCAAATGTTTCTATATAAATTACTTTACTTCCAAATATTTTTCCTAATATACACATTGGCCCTGCTGTGTGTGTTCCTGTTGTGACTATTACTTTTGGTCTTATTTTTATGTATAAGTATATTGTTTTTATACATAAGAATAAGTATTTGAATATATATGAAAAAATTTTTGATCTTGTTCCATATGGTAAAAAATATAGTTTTTTTCCGAATTTTGATTTTAGGTTTTTTGTTGATTTATCCTTTTCTGTTACTATACTATAATCATATTTTTCAAAAAGAGGGCTAAGTTGTAATAGCTCGTCTAGATGGCCTCCTGTGCTTGATATAAATAATACTTTTTTCTTCATTTTGACACCTTTCTTTTTTTCATATTATAACCTTTTTTTGCCTTTCTGTCTAGGTAAAAATCAAAAAAGAACTTTTAAAAAATTTGATTTAATAGTATTTATTTTTTGACCGAAACATATTATAATAACATATATTGCATAATATGGCAAAATTTTGATATATTTAATTTATTGGAGGTTTTTAAAATGGATTTTAAAAAAATTGATATTAACAATATTTCTTTTAACCCTTTTTCTAAAATTGGTAATGAATGGATGCTAATTACTGCAGGAAATGAAGAAAAAGTAAATACAATGACAGCTTCTTGGGGTGGACTTGGAGTTCTTTGGGGAAAAAATGTTGCTTTTACATTTATTAGGCCTCAAAGGTATACAAAAAAATTTATTGATTCAAATGAGTTTTTTTCTTTGTGTTTTTTTGAAGAGGAATATAAGAAAACTCTTGGGTATTTAGGTTCTGTTTCTGGTAGAGATGAAGATAAAATTTCTAAATCTGGTTTGAAATTGTGTTTTTTGGATAATGTTCCTTGTTTTGAGGATGCAAAGATTGTGGTTACTTGTAGGAAAATTTATAGGCAAGAGTTGGATTGTGGTTGCTTTTTGGATGAGGATTTGGATGAGAAGTGGTATGGGAATAAGGATTATCATTTTATGTATGTGGGGGAAATTTTGGGGATTTATGGTAAATAGGTGGTATTTTGGTTGTTGGAGGGTTTGGTGTAAAATTAGAGGACTGAAGGATAATGATTGCGGATAAAATTAGCCGCCTAAAGGAAAGTAGTACGTATAATTTTTTAAATATAAACGGCTCTTTGCATAGCATAAGAACTTCTAAGTAAAATTTTCGGCACCCTTTCTGCATAATTTTCTCGGCGAAAATTTGCGAACTATTTCCAAAAATTTTACCTAAGAAGTTCTAATGCTATTCCAGTCGCACATTTATATTTAAAAAATTATACGTACTACTTTCCTTTAGGCTCCTCTACATTTTTAATTACTCGTTTTAAATCTTTTTTATATTTGTATTGTTCAGAGTAAATTAAATTTATTAATTTATTCAATGTAGTTAAAGTACAATTTTTTTAAAAGGCTTATAACAATTTTAACACGCTATATTTTATAATTAACATTACCTATATTATTACTATTTGCAGTTATCCAAATTGTAGAGAAGCCCTCAAGGTATTATTTATATAAAATTTATGCAATGACGAATGCGATTGGAGTGATTGTAGCCCTTCTTAATATAAAATAAATGAGGAAGCGCGAAGGATGTAGCGAGAGGCTCGTTTGTTTTATATTTAGAAGGGCTAAATCACGTATTGAGCCGAGGAATGGAATAAATTTTATATAAATAA
>CALXUX010000101.1 GCA_944391785.1 uncultured Clostridia bacterium | reverse complement strand
ATTACAGAAAAAGAAATATATAAAGATTTATCATCAATTTTAAATATAACAGAAGAAGATTTAGAAAAAATTGATATACTATTATTAGAATCTCATATTTTAGATGGCGAGACAAGAGAGACTATTGTTAAATTATACGAAAAAGGTTATTATCTAGGAATTATAAGTAATAATTCTATTAGGAATGTTGACTATATTTTAAAACGTGCAGATATAAGAAAATATTTTAAAAAAGTAGTTATTTCAGAAGAAGTAAAAGAAAGAAAACCAAATTTAAAAGTATATATGAAAGCATTTGAAGAAATTCCAAAAGAAGAATATAGTAAAATTGCATTTGTAAGTGATGAGTTATTAGAAGACTTGTTGGGAGTAAAAGTATTAGGTGTAAAAACTATATGGTATGAGCAAGATATAAATAACAAATGGAAGAAAAAAGAAGAGGTTCTAATAGAGCCAGACTATAAAATAAAATCTATGAAAGAATTACTAGATATTGTATAATATAATTTAAGTTAGATTTATTTATTCTATAAATCAAATACCCAAAGTTCACAAAATATAAAAGAAAAGGATAAATGACACTCTATTCAATTTTCATAAATAATTATGGAGGAAACAGATTTATAGTTAAACTCTTTAATAAAACCCTAAATCTATTATACAAGGTTTATAGGTAAAACCTTTATAAAAAACCTAAATATATATACAAGGAGAAATCGTATAAAAAAACATATACGAAAAAAGTTATGAATAAAGAAGAGCTACTAAAAATAAAAACAAAAGCATTAGATAGCCATATACCAATAATTATGGATGAAACACTAGAGGTAATAGAAAAATATTTAAAAAACAATAAACCAAAAAGAATTTTAGAAATAGGCACAGCAGTTGGGTATTCATCTATGTGTTTTTCAGAATTTTTAGCAGATGGCGGAAAAATTGATACAATAGAAAGAGAAGAAGAAAGAGTAAAAGAAGCAAAAGAAAATATCAAAAAAGTAGGAGTAGAAGATAAAATTAATATATATGAAGGAGATGCAGTAGAAATACTTCCTACATTAAATTATAAATATGACATGATATTTATAGATGCAGCTAAAGGTAAATATCCATTTTTTCTAAAAGAATCACTAAGAATGCTAAATTCTAATGGAATTATTTTTGCAGATAATATTTTATACAAAGGATATGTAATGAGTGATTATAATAAACACAAACAACGTACAGCAGTAAGAAACCTAAGAGAATATATAAAGCAAGTAGAAGAAAATCCAGAACTTGAAACCGAAATTTTGGAAGTAGGAGATGGGCTTGCTGTAAGTAGGAAAGTTTAAAAAAATTTAAATGTAAAAGTAAAATGTATAAAACTTAAAATATAGATTAATTAAAAAAGATGATACCTGTAAATGAAGTGAACCCTTCTTATTAAACTTAAATTTGTCTAATAATTTGGGTTCACATCATTTACAGGTATCATCTTTTAAAGTGTGTTATAATTAATGTTCATAATCTGTTTCATTGCCTAATTCGTATAAATTTTGATTTTCTGATTTAGAATAATTTTCAAAACGTTTTTTAGCACGAGTTGTAATCCCATTCAAAGAAATTGAATTTTTGTCATTTGGAAGAAGAGAATCTAGTTTATCAATTAATTGTTGTGCAAGACAAGTTGTAGAATCATGTTTTAATAATACTTCTGTAAAACTAGAAATTAAAGATTTTTTATTATATCCAGAAACACTTCTGTGTGCACGAGTATGATAAGAATTAACAGTAATTAACTTAGGAGAAACATACTCAGCAAAAATAGGAAGATATTTATCAATAGGGTAACTATCAGTTTTAATAGAACCATCAAGCATTTGGCTTTCTACAGTATAATTGTCTTTTATTTTTACATTATTTTCAGATATTCTCAATCTTCTTTTTAATCTTATTTCAGTTGGACTTAATAATGAGTCATCAGTTTTAAATAAGCGATTTTTGGTTGCAATTGGAGTAGTATTTAAAATATTTAAAAATTTATTAAACATTTCGGGAGTACAATTAGGGTCAGTAGGTTCAAAGAAATGTGTAATATTAATTTCTTTATTAGGTAAAATACTATGATCAGAAGAACCATTTTTAGAATCTTCAAATCGCATTTTTGATTGTGCTTGCAATTCAATTTTTCTACCATCATAAGTTTCTAAAACGTAATAGATTGAACAAAATCCATTCTTTTTCTTAACATTTTTTACTAATTTTGATTTTACTTTTAATACATCTACAAAAAGTTCATCATTTAATACATCAGGTATAAGCATTTCTAATAATTTAGCTTGATATTTATCGTGAACTCTTTTTTTCAATTCGTCTAGTAATAGGTAGATTTCATCAAATTCTTTTGAAGTATCAAGATTGTTATTGATATTATCACTATTATTTTCTTTTTCAATTTCATTTTTATAAATTTCTATATTATCTTTTAAAAGTTTAACAAAGGATGTACCTTCATATTCATTAGAACATTCATCATAAGAACAATCTCTTAATCTAGTAAGTAAATCTATTTTTATTTGTAATAAATCTATATATGAAATAGGTGTATCATTAAAATCACATTGAATAATAAAGTCTTCTAGTTTGTGTGTGAATTTTATATTATTATTTCTTTGCTTTCTTAAATCTAATATGTCTTTTGTTCTAGGATCATTTTTATCAAAATGCAATGTATCATCAGTATTTGAAAGTACGATTGTAAAACCGAAAAAATCAGTATTTGCATTACTAATATCGAAGTTTGATATTATATCTTCAGTACTTAATCCAGAAGAAGCATCTGAAGGATATAATGAAAAAAGAGAGTCAGTAACTTCTTTATCAATATTGCTTACAGAACTTTTTGTTGATTTTATCCTAGCAGGTATATAGATATTTAGTTCAGGAAAATATTTTTTTGCAGTAATGTAAAAAGCTCCTAAAATATCTCTATTTTCAACTTCTGCATCAATTAAATTGTGTGTATTCCAGTGATCAAGTGTATTTAAAATTTTGTCTTTAATAAATTTTTGACTGATATTTATATTATCATTTGGTGTTTTTATTAAATTAAGAAATACAGAAGGAAAATTTTTATTTACAATTAAAGAAAGTTTATATAGTTCGTCTGCACTTATTTCATTTTGAGAAGTAGGATCAGTTGATATATAGTTTAAATATCTATTT
The DNA here is from genome assembly GCA_944391785.1 of uncultured Clostridia bacterium. GTDB lineage: Bacteria > Bacillota > Clostridia > TANB77 > CAG-508 > CAG-269. The sequence goes on along the minus strand of CALXUX010000101.1, from coordinate 18,746 downwards.
TTTATTATATTTGCAAGTCTTGTTAAATGATTAGATTTTGTTATTGTTATAGTATTTGTTAAAGAATCTACTTCTGGAAAAATTTCTTTTTCATCTATGGAAAAAGTTTTTAATATATTTATTAGTTTATTATATGTAGGTTTATCTAGGTTAGATTTGTCTAGATCTTTTATTAGTTTATATAAATCTGATAGATTTTGAGAAGAAAAGTTATCTAGTAATTTATCTTCATAAACTAATAAAGGCTTTTTTTGAATATAGTCAGATAGTTCTTTGTTAAATTGTTCTTGTGTTTTTAATGTATATGGCATAATTTCACCTCGTGCTTATTATATCATAGTTTAAGTTTAAATGAAAGGGAGATTTGAAAATTGTATTAAAATTATATATTATCTTCATATAGCTTTTATACATTTTGAATTATTATAATTTGACATAATGAGTGATTGAATATATAATTATATAAGGAAATTACAAAGTGAGGAGAGAAAAATGAAAAAAGTAGAATTATTAGCCCCAGCAGGCTCATTTGAAAAAGCAAAAATAGCATTTTTGTATGGAGCAGATGCTGTATATTGTGGAACATCATCATTATCATTAAGAACAAGAGCAGATATGGGAAATGAAGAATTAGTAAAAACAGTAGAATATGCACATAAAATAGGAAAAAAAGTATATGTAACACTAAATATTTTTGCATGGGATGAAAAGTATGAAGAAATAATAGAAATGGCAAAAATATTAGAAAAAATAAAGCCAGATGGAGTAATAGTAGCAGATGGAGGAATTGTAGATGTTTTAAAAGAATATGCTCCAAGTGTAAATCTGCATATAAGCACTCAAGCAAATATAGTAAGCCTTCATTCTGCAAATTTTTGGTATAAAAATGGTGGAAAAAGAATGGTAATGGCAAGAGAATTAAACAAAGAGCAATTAAAATACATAATGGCAAATAAACCAAAAGATATGGAAATAGAAATATTTATCCATGGAGCTATATGTTTTGCATTTTCAGGAAGATGTTTTTTAAGTGATTTTATGTCAGGAAGAAGTGCTAACTTAGGAGATTGTGCCCAAAGTTGTAGATGGTCATATAATCTATATGCAGAAGAAAAAAACAATCCAGGAAACTTAATGCCAATAGAAACAAATCAATATGGAACAAGTATATTTTCATCAAAAGACTTGTGCTTAATTAAGGAAATTCCAGAAATAATAGATATGGGAGTAGATAGTCTTAAAATTGAGGGAAGACTAAAAACAGAATATTATTTAGCAAGTGTAATAAATGTATATAGAACTGCAATTGATGATTATATGAAAAATCCAAATGAATATGATTATAAAAAATACCTAAAAGAACTAAAAAAAGTAAAAACAAGAGGATTGACTACATTTTATTTTAATGATAGGAATAATAAAGATATTCAAGAATATTCAGGAAGGCAATATAACGAGGAATATGAATTTGGAGGAAAAATTGTAGAATATAATAAAGATAAAAATCTGGCAGTTATTGAAATTAAAAATAAGCTAAAAGTAGGGGATGAATTAGAGTTATTAATTCCATATGTATTAGAACCTTTGAAATTTCAAATTAATAAACTTTATGATGTGGATACAAGAGAGAAAATTAATTATATAAGTCCTGGCGTTAAAGGGCAAAAGGTGTTAATGGAAATTCCAGTGGACTGTGAGGAAAATTGGATTTTAAGGAGAAAGAGGATATGAGATTAAGGTGATAAAGGAAATGTGGATGGTGTTCTAAAAATGCCAAAGGGGAAGGAGAAAAAAATGCCAAAGGGGACGGAGCAAAAAATTGCCAAAGGGGACGGAGCAAAATGGCAACTTTTTTTAAAGTTGCCATTTTGCTCCGTCCCCTTTGGCATTTTTCTCCTAATATTAATTAGTAGAAAATTTGTCAAAATAGTAGGAGATAAATAAACCAAGTATTATGCTTAAAGTTGAAATAAAAATTTCAAAGCCTGAAGTTATATTAGGAATTAGGACAAAAATAGAACCTATGGTAAAACCTATTATTGAGTAGAAAGTTTTAGTGTAATATTTATTAAGTAGAAATTTAATAAATTTCATAAAAATTAGGCTACCACAAATTAAGCCAATTCCCATTGGTATTAAAACTTCAAAATTAAGTAGAGAAATAGATGTTAAGTAAGTTTCATAAACACCTAGAAGCATTAAAATAATGGTACTACTTATTCCAGGAACAACAACACCTACAGACATTAAAAATCCACATATGATTAAATATATGTAATTAAAAGAATTTAGAGTATAGTTTTGTATGTGGTTTTCTATAATAACTAAAAAAATTCCGAATTAGAGCAGAAATTATAAGAAAAATAATATTAAATGAATTTTCTTTAGAATTATTATTTACTTGTTTTAAAAGAGAAGGAATACTGCCTAAAATTAAACCTATAAAAATGGATTGAATTTGTAAAGGATATGTATTAAAAAGATATATTAGAATATTTCCAAATAAAACCATTCCTAAAAAAGCACCAATAAAAATAGGAACTAGAAATTTTAGGTTTTCTTTTAAATTTGAAAAAAATTGTAAAATACTATTTAGTAATTTTTCATAAATTCCTAAAATAACGCATAGTACTCCACTACTTACACCAGGAAGTATAGCACCAGCTCCTATAAAAAAACCTATAATTAAATTTTTAAAAAAACACATATTATCACCTACTTAAGAGAGTTTGTTACTGTTTGGTAGTTTATAATATTTTGTTTGTTAAAATAAGTTGTAATATTGTAATATAGTGTTAAATATTCTAGGTTATTAAAAACAAAAAAGTATTAAAGAATAACAGTTTCTTTAAATTTTATACAAAAAATATAGAAATATGCAATTAAGTTTGTTAAAATAAAATAAGGGTGATATAATTGAAAAAAAATAGAAAGAAAATAATTATAATAGTTGTGATAGTAATAATTTTAGCAATATTAGGAATAATATTTGGAAGTATTGATATAAGTAGAGTAAAAAGTGGGTTAAATCCAATATTTTGTGTTAATACTGAGACTATGAGGGATGGAGGAACAAAAGTATATTTGGGGTTAGGCTATAAAATAATTGATTTTAATACAAAATCAGGTTTTGATGAAGTAAAAGTAGGCCCTTGGGGTATTAGATATGAAGATTATTTAGAAGAAATTCAAGAGTATGAGAAAAATGTTAAATAATATAAGTGTAAATAAAGTAACTAAAAAATAAATAATAATGTAAATATTTTTACCAAAAATAAAAAATATATAATAAGTAATAGAGTTACTAAAAGAAGAAAAATACATATAATATAAAAAAGGAAAAATATGGAGAGGAGTATAAATGGATAATATTTATAAACTAATTGGAAATACTCCAATGATAAAAATATTTTATGAATACAATGGAAAAAAATCTCAAATATATACTAAATTAGAATCATACAATTTAACTCGGAAGTATAAAAGATAGAGTTGCATATTATATAATTAAAAATGCAAAAAATAGAGGTGTACTCAAAAAAAATATGCCAATAATAGAAGCAACAAGCGGAAATACTGGAATATCACTTGCAGCACTTGGAGCGTATTATAAGCACAAAGTATATATATTTATGCCAGATTGGGCAAGTGAGGAAAGAAAAAAGTTAATAGAAAGTTTTGGAGCAGATATAAAATTAATATCTAAAAATGATGGTGGATTTTTAACATGTATAGAAGAAGCAAAAAAATTAGCAAAAAAAATTGATGGTTTTTTAGCAAATCAATTTGAAAATGAAGATAATATAAAAGCACATTATGAAACAACTGGAGAAGAAATAAAAAATAGTATAAAAGAGGAAATAGACAAAACAGATAGCGTTGCAGGAAAAGGAGTAATGGGAAAAGAAAAGAAAGAAAAAATAGGAGGGTTTGTATCTGGCATAGGTACTGGAGGAACATTAATGGGAATAGGCAAAAAACTAAAAGAAAATTTTGAAGATATTAAAATTGTAGCCATAGAACCAGAAAAGATGCCATTAATAACAGGAGGAAAGATAATAGGAAACCATAAAATTGAAGGAATAGGAGATGATTTTATTCCTAAATTATTTGATAAAAACCTTATTTCAGATACAATCTTAATAAATGATGATGATGCAATAAATATGTCAAAAAAAATAGCACAAGAATTAGGAATAGGAGTAGGAATTTCATCAGGAGCAAATTTTATTGGAAGTGTGATTTTAGCAGATAAAATTCAAAAAGAAGTAATAACAGTATTTCCTGATGATAATAAAAAATATTTATCAACAGATCTTGGAAAAATTCTTAAAAAAACTAAAAATGACTCTTCAAAATTAAGTACAAATACTAATAAAAAAGAATTTATATCTGATAAAATAAAATTATTAGGATTTGAAACTCTAAGTAATTAGTTATAAAATTTGATGCAAAATATAATTTAAGAATAAAAAAATAAATGAAGGGAGAAATCACGTAATTTTAAAAGAAATTACAATAAAAAATGATAAAAAGAATAATATTTGATATAGATGGAACATTAATAGAATGGAAAGATAAATATAATTATAAAGTAAATGAAGCACTAGATGAACTAAAAATAAAATATACAAAAGAAGAGGCTAAAAAATTGCTAGAAGCATTCAATAATTATGAAAATGAAAATTTAATATTTAATATAGAAAATATGTATAAATTTATAATAAGCTATACAAATAAAAAATATCCAAAAGAAATAGTAACAAAAGTTTTAGAAAAATGGGGTAATTGTGTACCCAAAAAAATTGATGCAGAAATAATAAATACATTAGAATATTTAAAAGAAAAATATGAACTTGTAATATTAACAGATTGGTATAAAAAACCACAACTTAATAGATTAAGATTATTGAAAATAGATAAATACTTTTCTAAAATATTTACATCAGAAAATGCCAAAAGAAAACCATATAAAGAAGCTTTTCTTCAGACAATAGAAGACTTAAAGCCTGAAGAATGTGTAATGGTAGGAGATTCTTTGGATAGAGATATAATTGGAGCCAAAAATGTAAAAATAAAACCAATTTGGCTTAATAAAAAAGAAGTAAAATTAGATTTTGAATGTATACAAATTAGAAAAATAGAAGACTTAAAAAATATATTGTAAAAAAAATTATCAAAAGAAATTTATTTTTTAATTTCTTTTGATAATTTGTGTATTGCCTTTGTTTCAATTCTTGATACATAACTACGAGAAATTCCCATCATTTCAGCGATTTCATGTTGAGTTTTAGGTTTATAACCATCTAAGCCAAATCTTAATTCTAATATAGTTCTTTCTCTATCTTTTAGAACTTCTTTAATTTTTGAATATAGTAGTTTAATTTTCATAGTTAAGTCTACTTCATCTTCAATATTTCTTTCATCATTTTCTAAAACTTCTTGAAGTGTAACAACATTATCATCCTTATCCTTACCAATAGGTTCATTTAAATAGACTTCAGAATTTTGTTTTTTAGTAGCTCGTAGATGCATTAATATTTCATTATCTATACATCTAGAAACATATGTGCTTAATTTACTACCTTTATTAACATTAAAACTATTTATTCCTTTAATAAGTCCAATTGTACCAATAGAAATTAAATCATCTTGTTCAACATTAGTTGATACATATTTTTTTGCTATATGAGCAACTAATCTTAAATTTCTTTCAATTAAGATGTTTCTGGCTTCTTCATTGCCATTTGCAAGTTCTTCTAAACATTGTTTTTCTTCTTCTGGGGTTAGAGGTTCTGGAAAAAGATTGCTACCTTGTATATATCCTACTACAAAAACAGCAGATCCTAAAAATTCAAAAAAACCGAAAGCTAAATTAAATAGTGCTGTAATCATGTAAGCACCTCCCGAAAAAACTATCTATGGAAAATATATGTGAGAAAAAAAATAAAGTGCCTGACCTTGTTAAAATTTTTAAAATTTAGTTGCTTTTTTTAAAATTAAATAATGTATTTATTATAAATAAGAGTTTCGGGTGGTTGATTTAGGACTATAAACTGTAATAATTGCATAAAAAAAGTAGTATCTTAATTTTTATTATATAAGAAAATTTGTTTACTTAAACACAAAGTTTTCTTAAATATAATAATAAGAGGTATTACAAAAAGATTTGTAGTTACTTTATATGTGTAATTAAAATCTTTTTGTTAATTAAGAACTACTTTTTAGTGATTAAAAATCTTAATTATGAAAACATAGATACATTTATTATACCATAAAAAATAAATAATGCAAAACTGTAAAAAGTGTAAAATAATAAGTATATAAATAAAAAAAAGAGATAGAATAATAAAAACATATGAAATTTAAAAATTTTAAAAGCAAACATATTTGTAAAAAATATTTAGTTATGCTAAAATATAAATAACTTAAAAAGAAATGATTGAATAGAATTTAATTTTCCCTGCATAGTGCGTGTAGACAGAATTTTTAGAACCAACACACATTTAAGAGGGACCGATCTCGAAAATATGGCGTGCATGCTCACCGTTTGAATTGTGAGAAGCCCATGAGTATTTTGGTAGGTACCCACCTGTTTTTAGGAGCAGGTCCTTAAAAATTCAAGACATCTTACGGCTAGAGCGGGGTTTTTTTTGTGTGTAAAAATATCTGGACTTTTTAAGAAATTTCTTGTATAATAGGGAAAAAAGTAAAAATTTGGAGGTTTTTGTAATGTATGAAAGGAGTGCTAGCATACTAGAAAGATGTTTTGACAAAATATTTTCACAAGCAGATAAAAGTTTAAAAGAATACTATCAAGAGTACTTAGAATTAATACAAAAAATTGAAAATTATCAAAAAGTACTAGAAAAAGAGGAAAATATAATAAAAGACTTTGAAGAAGTAGCAAACCAAATACAAGAAATACAAAAGAAACAAGAAAAATTAACAAAAGCAAATATAGATTTAGAAGAAAAGAGAAATAATTTATTCAATGAATTAGAAGACAATACCAAAGATATAGAAAATAGATTTGAAAAAATAGAAAATAAAGTTTCAGAAAATAATGAACAACTAGAAGAATTAAGAACAAGTTTTATAGAATATCTAAAAGATTTTACAGATAGACAAAAAGAAAGAAATAAAATTTCAAAAGAAAGAAGAGCAATAGAAAACGAATATCTAGAATTTATAAAAATGGCCAATGAAAAAATAGAAAATACTGATATAAATATAATAAATAGAATAAAAAAATTTATAATATCAGATACTGAAAAAATGAAAAGTGAACTTGCAAAAGTAATGATAGATAATGGAAAAAATGAAAAAGTAAGTTTCAGTGAAGAAGTAATAAAAAAGGCAATAGATCTAAGATGTGAAATTGCAAAAAAAGAAGCAGAATGTTATATAATATCTTTTGAAAGAACAAGAAAAATACTAGAAGAAATAGAAAAGGAAAATTTTAAAATCAATAGATATAAAAAGACATTAAGAGATATAAGTGTAAAATTATCTTTTCTAAGAGCAGAAAAAGAATACATAGTAGGATTTTTAGACAATGAAAGAATGGCTGCAATAAATGGACCTAAAATACATAAAAATATGATGGCAGAAGCATGTAAAAACTTTGAAAAAGACAAGGAGCAAATAAACAATTTATATGAATTAATATTAAGAGAAATATCTTCAAAAGCAACAAAAAAAGCATACAAAGAATTATATGATAAAACATATTTAAAAAATATCGAAGAAAATGAAAAAGTATTTCAAAAAGAAGTAGATAGTATAGATATAAGTTTAGGAACTTTTATTAATTCAAATTATTGGCGAATAGAAGGAATGAAACAAATATATGATACATTTCAAAAAGAAGTAACAGAAAAATTTGGAAGAGATATATCTGAATTAATGCTTGAACCTAATATAGAACAAATAGACAAAATGGAAAATGACAAAATTTCAAATGATTCTGATACTAAATCTGAAGGAATAAAAATTACTTCAAATTTGCTTGAACAAGATGATAATGAATTTGAAGAAAGTAAATATGCAGAAAATAGCAACGAGGACGATGAAGACGAAAGTGAATTTTATTACTATGACGAAAAAGATTATTATGAAAGTAGAGTAATAGGTCCAAAAGCTTACAAAAATCAAAAAAAATCTGAAACTACTGAAACTGAAAACACAGAAGCTTATGACGAAGAAGGCTATGAAGGCAAAAATACAAAAATCAATACTGCTAACTATAAAGGCAGTAAACAAAACTATCAAAATGAATATGAAGACAGCAATGACTATGAAGATGACTACGAAGACAGCAAATATGACTATGAAGACGACTACGAAGACAGCAAATATGACTATGAGGACAACTACGAAGACAGCGAAGATGACTATGAAGATGAATATGAGGACAGCGAAGATGACTATAAAGACGAATATGAAGAAGACGAAGAAGATTATAAAGACGAATATGAAGAAGACGAAGAAGATTATGAAGACGAATATGAAGAAGACGAAGATGACTATGAAGATGAATATGAAGACAGCGAAGACGACTATGAAGACGAATATGAAGAAGACGAAGAAGATTATGAAGACGAATATGAAGAAGACGAAGAAGAGTATGAAGGCGAATATGAAGAAGACGAAGAAGAGTATGAAGGCGAATATGAAGAAGACGAAGAAGATTATAAAGACGAGTATGAAGAATATGGAGAAGACTACGAAGATAGCGAAGACGGATATGAAGATGAATATGAAGAAGACGACTATGAAGATAGCAAAGGAGATTATGGATTTAAAAGAGCAAAAGATAAGAATATTAGAAGAAAAGATAATAAAATATATGAAAGTAATAAAAATAAATCTAATAATTCGCTTTCAAGAAGAACAAATAGCATATTAGCCACAGATAGACTTACAGACAAAAATAAAGAAATAAAAAAAGACAGTAAAAAAGTTCAAAAAATGGCTCCAAAAGAAAAGGAACAAAAACAAGTAAAAAATATATTTAAGAAAATATTTAAAGAAAAAAATAAGTAAGTACTATAAAATAGATTATAATATGATAAAAGATTAAATAAAAAATAACCAAAAAGAAAATAATACATCAAATTTTCTTTCTGGTTATTTTTAAAATTATAGGAAAATGCAAAATTTTGTTTAAAGATATGTAATCGAAAATAATTTTAAGTTCGCAAAAAAATGCTATTACCTTATAAAAAATCTTAAATAGAATTGTTTTAATTTCAAAAACTTTAAAAGTTGAAAAAAGAAGTAAAAAATGATAAAATACAAAAAACAAAATAGAGAGGGGGGTAAATATGCAAATAAGACAAGCCTTAGAAAAAGGAACAATAGAATTAAAAATTTCTAATATAGAAAGTCCAAAAATGAAAGCAAGACTTTTAATGCAATTCGTTCTAAATAAATCAAGACAATACATAATAGTAAATGATACACAAAATCTTACAACAAACCAAGAAGAAATGTATAAAAAAGCAATTGAAAAACTAAAAAAAGGAATTCCAATTGAGCATATTACCCACCAAAAAGAATTTATGAAATTAACTTTTTTTGTTGATAACAATGTGCTAATACCAAGGCAAGATACAGAAACAGTTGTAGAAGAAGCAATAAAAATAGGAAGAACAATAAAAAATGTGCAAATATTAGATTTATGCACAGGAAGTGGAGCAATTGCAGTTTCACTTGCAAAATATATAAAAAATAGTAAAATTACAGCTATAGATATAAGTCATAAAGCCATACAAATTGCAAAAAAGAATGCAATAAATAACAAAGTAGAAAGCCAAATAACATTTTTAGAATCTGATCTTTTTGAAAACTTACCAGAGCAAAAATACGATATAATTATTTCAAATCCACCATATATAAAAAAAGATGTATTAAAATCATTAAGCAAACAAGTAAAAAAAGAGCCAATTATTGCATTAGATGGAGGATATGATGGATTAGATTTTTATAGAAAAATAATCAGCAAAGCCTACGATTATTTAAAATTTTCAGGTTACTTAATTTTAGAAATAGGCTATGACCAAAAAGAAGATGTAATAGATTTAATAAAAAAACAAGATAAATATAATAAAATATATTGCAAAAAAGATTTATGTGGTAATGATAGAGTAATTGTAACATATTAATAAAAATGCAGATAAAAATAAAAATGCAGATAAAAATAAAAACGCAGATAAAAATAAAAAAGGAGAGAATAATAAAAAAATATGTCTTTTTCATCAGAAATAAAACAAGAATTAAGCAAAATAAATAATTTAAAAGATAAGCAACAAGTAAAATATGAATTATTAGGGTATTTAATATCAAGTAACCCCAAAATATTATCACGAAATAAAATAAAATATTCAACTGAAAACGAATATAACATCAATAGATTTACAAAATTATTATCAAACTTAAATTTGAATTATAAAATAGAAATAGAGGGAAAACTATTTGTAGTAACACTAAATACTAAAGATATTGATTTAATAAAAATAGAAGATGAAAAAATAAAAATAAACTCAAAACTAATTAATCCTGAAAGTATAGAAAACCAAAGAATAGAAGATAAAAAAAGTATTATAAGAGGTGCTTTTTTAGGCTCAGGATCTATAAACAATCCTGAAAAAAAATATCATTTAGAAATAAATTTTTCAAACAAAGAAAATTTGGAATATATAAAAGATATCTTACAAGGATTAGAAATAAACCTAAAAATATTAGAAAACACAAATAAATATGCGATATATTTAAAAGAAGGAGAAGAAATTTCAAGCTTTCTAGCACTTATGGGGGCAACTAAAGGTATGCTAAATTTTGAAGAAATACGCGTAAAAAAAGAAATGAGAGGGAAAGTAAATAGATTGGTAAATTGCCAAACAGCAAATTTATCAAAAACCATAAATGCATCAATAGAGCAAGTAGAAGCAATAAGAAAATTAAAAGAAAAAGGAAAATTTAATAATTTAAATGATAATTTAAAAGAAATAGCAAATTTGAGGCTAGAAAATCCTAATATGAATTTAATAGAACTTGGAGAATTATTGAAAAAACCCATCGGAAAATCAGGTGTTAATTATAGACTAAAAAAAATAATAGAACTTGCAAAAGATTGCTAAATTAGATTTATAAATTTTTAAAATTATGGACTTAAGTAATCTATAGAAGGGAAAATAAATGCAACAAGAAAATATGAAAAATAGAAATATAATGAATACAAATAATAAAAGTATAAATAATAAAGATATAAAGACAAAAGAAAAAAAACCAGAACTTGGTATATATATTCATATTCCATTTTGCATAAAAAAATGTTATTATTGTGACTTTATATCATTTTCAGATAAATTTGATATTCAAAATAAATATATAGAAAAAATAAAAGAGGAAATACAAGCACAAAAACACATAATGGAAAAATACGATATAACTACAATATATATAGGAGGAGGAACACCTTCTAGTATAGAAAGTAAAAAAATAATTGAAATATTAGAAGAAATTTTAAATAAAGATAAAAACGTAAAAGTAAATAACAAAGAAATAACAATTGAAGTAAATCCAGGTACAGTAACAAAACAAAAATTAGAAGATTACAAAGAAGCGGGAATTAATAGAATAAGCATAGGTCTGCAAACCACCAATAACAAATTATTAAAAAATATAGGAAGAATACATAATTTAGAAGATTTTGAAAAGACATATAATCTGATAAAAGAAATAGGTTTTAAAAATATAAATGTAGACTTAATGATAGGACTGCCAAATCAAACAATTGAAGATATAAAGCAATCAATAGAAAAGATTGTAAATTTAACACCCAAACCCAAACACATATCAGTATATTCTTTAATAATAGAAGAAAATACACCATTTGAAAAAATGTTAGAAGAAAATAAACTAAGTTTGCCATCAGATGAAGAAGAAAGGACTCAATACCACTATGTAAAAAATAAATTAGAATTAGAAGGATATAAACATTATGAAATATCTAATTTTGCAATTCTAGGTTTTGAATCCATACACAATAGTAATTGTTGGGAACAAAAAGAATATTTAGGAATAGGACTTGCGGCACATTCATATATAAACAAAGTAAGAGTGGAAAATACAAGTAATATAGAAGAATATTTAAAATTAACAAAAGAAAAAATACAAGAAGAATCAAAAAAAATTCAAGACATAGCAAAACAAAACTATACACAAATCGAAATGCCAGTAAAAATTGGAATAAAAACTATTAATGAAGTTCAAAGTAAAAGTGATCAAGAAAAAGAATATATGTTATTAGGCTTACGAAAATTAGATGGGGTAGAAATTTTAAAATTCAAACAAAAATTTAATGAAAACCCAATATATTTGTTTAGAGAAGAACTTTCAAAATTATTTAAAGAAGAATTAATAGAAATAGATTTAGACCAAATTAAACTAACAAGAAAAGGTTTAGATTTAGCAAATCTTGTCTGGGAAGAATTTATAGACTAAAAGCTAAAATTTTAACTTAAAAAATATTTTATAAAGGAAAGATTAAAATATGAAAAAAAATAAGATGAACTTAGAATGGAGAAGACTAGATAATTCAGCCAAAATTTTTCCAATTTCAGGAGGAAAAAAATATAGTACAGTATTTAGATTATCTGCAGTATTAAATGAAAAAATAGATCCTGAAATATTAAAAAAAGCAGTAAACATAGCTCTTGAAAAATATAAAATTTTTAAAGTAAGAATGAAAAACGGTTTCTTTTGGAATTACTTTGAATATAACACAAAAAAACCAATAATAGAAGAAGAAAAAGAATATCCTTGTAAATATATTAGGCCAGACGCAAATAATAATTATTTATTTAAGGTAACATATTTTGATCAAAAAATTAATATAGATATATTTCATTCTTTAACAGATGGAAATAGTGGTTTAACTTTTTTTAGAGAAATAATATACAATTATATAGAGCATGCACATAAAGAAGAATTTAAAGAAGAACTAAGAGTTCAAAGAAAAGTAGAATTTTCCACTGAAGACAGTTATATAAAAAATTATGATAAAAAATCAAAATCAAGAACAAATACAAAAAAAGCATATAAATTAAAAGGCCCAAAAATAAAATTAGGTGCAATTTCTGCAATACATGAATATATAAATTTAGAACAATTAAAAAAGATAGCAAAAGAAAAAGAAGCAACTGTAACACAATATTTAACAGCAGTATTAATATATTCTATATATACTGAAAATTATAAAAAATCTAATAAAAAGAATAAAAAAAGGCCAATAAAAGTATGTATACCAATAAATTTAAAAAAATATTTTCCTTCAAATACAATGTCAAATTTTTTTTCATATTTAACAGTTGAAGCAAATATTGAAAAAAACGAATTGTACGATTTTGAAAAAATATTGGAACTTGTAAAAAAAGAATTTAAAGAAAAATTAACAGAAGAAGAAATACAAAAAACAATGTCAGCAAATGTGAAATTAGGAATAAATCCATTTATTAAATTAATTCCATTAGTTATAAAAAAGCCTATAGTAAGATTGAGTTATATTGAAATAAGAAAATATACAACAACAACATTTTCAAATATAGGAAGAATAGGAATAATAGGTAAATACAAAAAATACATTGAAAGTTTCTTAATGTTAATTGCACCAGAACCAGTTGAAAAAATAAAATGTTCAGCATGTTCTTTTGAAAACAAAATAGTATTTACTTTTACATCAATATTAGATGATGCAAACATAGAAAGAAAGTTTTATAAATTCCTTACAGAAAAAGGAATAGAAGTTAATATAGAAAGTAATGGTGTTTTAGATGTTATATCCACAAAAACTAAGTAGTAAAAGGCAAAATATAATCACATTAAATTTATTAATTGCTTCAATAATAGTTGCAATTATACTAACATTAATAAATAAACTAACAAACAGTAATGTGCATTGGGCAGCACTTTCAAATGCTGGAATTATATATGTATGGGTAACTGTTATTTATTCAATAAATAAAAATGTAAACATTGCAGGGCATGTTATGCTTCAATGTATTGCAATATCAATTTTAACAACATATATAGATTATAAAATAGGTTTTAGTGGTTGGTCTTTGCAGATATCAATACCTATAATAATTATAATTGCAAATATAACAATGTTTATACTTACAATTGTAAGTTATAAAAAATATATAAGATATGCGATATATCAGTTAGTAATTTGTATTTTTAGTATGTTACCAGTATATTTTATAACTACACATATGATTTCAAATGCAATTTTGAGTTATGTTGCAATAGGTATTTCGCTATTAAATTTTTTTGTGACAATAGTTTTGTGTGCAAAAGATATTAAAGATGCTGTAGTTAGAAAGTTTCATGTATAGTTGTTTAATAGCAAATGATTATATTGACATAACTAAAAAATGTATGATAATATATATATCAAAAAAAGGAATAGTGAAGGATAAATGGAAGAAAAGAAGATACAATCAATTATAGAATCAATTCTATTTGCATCAGGAAATGAAGTAAAGCTTAAAGATTTAATGTTAATATTTGAAATGTCAAAAGAACAAATAGAAAATATAATCTACAAAATGCAAGAAGAATATAAAAAAGAAGAAAGAGGAATAGAAATAATTAAACTAGAAGATGCATTTCAATTATGCACTAAAAAAGAAAATTATGAATATATATATCCAATACTTGATAAAAGAGCAAAGCCGAGCCTATCTACTGCAGCACTAGAAACATTAGCAATTATAAGTTATAATCCCAGAATAACAAGAGCAGAAATAGAATCAATACGTGGAGTTGAAGCAAAAGCAAGTTTATATAAGTTGCTTGAATATGGCTTAGTTGAAGAAGCAGGAAAAGCAGATTTACCTGGAAAGCCAATGACATATAAAACTACAAATGAATTTTTAAAAATGTTTGGCTACTCTTCACTAAAAGAATTGCCAGAATTGCCGAGGTATAAATTAGATTCCAATAAACAAATAGTAATAGAGGAACTTATACCAGAAGAAGAGCAAAATATACCGAAAAATGATGGTGAAAATATAAAAAAAGATGTTGAAAATATAAAAAATGATTAAATCAAAGATTAGATAGAAATAAGAAAGGTGGAAAATAAATGAAATTATCACAAACAGGAATGGGGCGAACCAAATTAAATAATATAGACAAAATGTATCCAGGACAAAGTATATTAATGCAAACAGGGCAACTAGTTCAATATGGAGCAGGAATATTTGGATATAATACAATACCACTACTTGTAAGAAAAAACATAGAAAAAATTATAGAAGAAACATTAAACAAATATGGTTGTATAGAAGTACAATTACCAACACTTCAACCAGACACAATTTGGAAAAACTCAGGAAGATATGACGAATATGTAAATGATGGAACAATGCTCATAACAGAATCAAACAAAGGAACATTTTGTTTAGCTCCAACAGGAGAAGAAGCAATGTTAGAATTTGCAAGAGAAAAGCTAAAATCATATAAAAACTTACCAGTAACTTACTATCAAATAGGAGAAAAATACAGAAATGAAATAAGAACAAGAGGATATCTATTAAGAGGAAAAGCATTTCCAATGCTAGATGCATACAGTTTTGACTTAAATGAAGAAAATATGGCAAAATCATATGAAAATGTAAGAAAAGCATTTTTAGAAATTTTTGAAAAAATAGGATTAAATGTAATAGTTATAGTAGCAGACAATGGTGCAATGGGAGGAAAAAAATCAGAAGAATTTATGCTTATATCAAGCCAAGGAGAAGACAAAATTTTATATGATGAAAAAACAAAAATAGGACTAAATACAGAAATATTAGAAAGAGAAGACTATGAAGAATATCTAAAAAATGAATATGGAATAGAAGATATATCAGGTTTAAAAGAAATAAGAACAATGGAATTAGGACATATCTTCCAATTAGGAACAAGATATTCAGAAATGATGAATGGAAAATACATTAATAAAGAAGGAAATGAAGCACTATACTACATGGGATGTTATGGAATAGGAATAAGTAGAACACTTGCAGCTTTATATGAAGAATGTCTTATAAATGATGAAAAATGGGGACCTTGTGGATTTATATTACCAGAATCAGTTGCACCATTTAAAGTTCAAATTGTAGCAAAAATGGAAAATGAAGAAAAGGCAAACTTTGCAAAAAAAATATATGAAAAAATGCAAAAAGAAGGAATTGGAACAATCTTAGACGATAGAGAAAAAATAACAATGGGAGAAAAAATAAAAGATTGTAAAGTTTTAGGGACACCATATATGATTGTTATTGGGGATAAACAAGGGCAAGGTATGCTAGAACTTGAAAATATAGCAACAGGTGATAGAGAAATGCTTACAATAGAAAAATGTATAGAAAGAATGAAAATGATTTAATAGAATAAATC
Source organism: uncultured Clostridia bacterium (assembly GCA_944391785.1). Classification (GTDB taxonomy): domain Bacteria; phylum Bacillota; class Clostridia; order TANB77; family CAG-508; genus CAG-269. The sequence continues at coordinate 2,294 of CALXUX010000101.1, read as the reverse complement.
AAAAAAAGCTTTAATTACTAAAAATAAGTAATCAAAGCTTTTTAAATTATTCACAAACAAAAGATAAGAAAACAAATAAGAAAACAAATAAGAAAACAAATAAGAAAACAATAGAGGTAGACAGAAAATGTTGACAAAAAATGTGAAATATGTTAATATTTTGATAGTAACTTTTAGAAAATCTTAATAAGGAGGAAAATCAATGCTTGATTGGGCACAAATGGATCTAGAACGGTATTTAGAAATACAAATGAATTGGGACTTTGTAAATGAAAAAGATATAGAAAGGATACCATTTAACGAAAAAGAAAGTTATAATACATATGTGGCTAAAAGAATGCTTAACCAGTATGCAGAAAGTTTATTTCAAATAAGTGCAAGCAAACTAGGAATTTATTATAATAAAAGGGCTGAAAAAATATATAAAAGGAAAAATAAATTATTTTATAAATTATCTAGGAGGATAGGCGTAATTGGAGAAAGAAATATTTTAGGTAAGCATAGAGGTAATAAGCTAATAGAAATTTGCAGAAATATAGTTTTACCAAAACCAAACATGGTGGAAGAAACTGTATCAAAATTAAAAAAGCTTTCAGAAGAAGAATTGGCAGAGGTAATGTTATATATTGCAAGAAAAGAAATAAAAATCCAAGCAGTAGATATGAATCAAGATTAAGAGAAAAAATAGGTATATCATTTCTAGATAACAACCTTAAGTCGAACCATTAATATGGTTCAAAAATAAAAAAGCAAAAAAACAACTTATTCAAAAGTTAGATTTTTGCTTTTTTATTACGAATATCTATTAATAAATTCTAAAAATTACAATTATTTGGAGTTCTAGGAAAAGGTATTACATCACGAATATTTTGCATACCTGTTAGGTACATTAAGGCTCTTTCAAAACCTAAACCAAACCCAGAATGAGCACAGCTACCATATTTTCTTAAATCCAAATACCAATAATAATTTTCTAAAGGCATATCAAGCTCTTTCATACGAGAAATTAATTTATCATAATCTTCTTCCCTTTGGCTACCACCAATAATTTCACCTATTCCAGGAGCTAAAAGATCAGTTGCAGCTACTGTTTTTCCATCTTCATTTTGCTTCATATAAAATGCTTTTATATCTTTTGGGTAATCTGTAACAAAAACAGGTTTTTTAAATACATTTTCGCATAGATATCTTTCATGTTCTGTTTGTAAATCAACTCCCCAAGATACTTTATATTCAAATTTATCATTTGCTTTTTCAAGTTCTTTTATAGCATCAGTATATGTTATTCTTGCAAAATTTGAATTTATTACATTATTTAATCTTTCTAAAAGAGTGTTATCTATAAATTTATCGAAAAATTCCATTTCTTCTGGACAGTTATCTAAAACATATTTGAAAATGAATTTTATCATGTCTTCTGCAAGATCCATAACATCATTTAAATCTGCAAAACAGATTTCTGGTTCTATCATCCAAAATTCTGCAGCATGTTTTACAGTATTTGAATTTTCTGCTCTAAAAGTAGGTCCAAATGTATAGATGTTTCTAAATGCCTCAGCAAATGATTCACCATTTAGTTGACCACTAACTGTTAGATGTGCTGCCTTTCCAAAAAAGTCTTTTGAAAAATCAACTTCTCCTGTTTGGGTTAAAGGTACATTTTTTAAATCAAAAGCATTTACATTAAACATTTCTCCAGCACCTTCAGCATCACTTGCAGTTATTAATGGAGTATTCACATATACAAAATTTCTTTCTTGAAAGAATTTGTGTATAGCATATGCTAAAGTACTTCTTACTCTAAAAACAGCACTGAATGTATTTGCCCTTGGACGAAGGTGGCATATTGTTCTTAAATATTCAAAAGAATGTTTTTTCTTTTGAAGTGGATAAGAATTGTCTGATAAATTTTCAATCTCAATTTTTTCTGCTTGTATTTCAAATGGCTGTTTTGCGTTTTCTGTTAGTACAAATACACCTTCTACTTTAATTGATGAGCTGATTGTTATTTTTTTTATGTTTTCGAAGTTATCTATTTTATCGTTAAAGACAATCTGTATATTTTTGAAGAAAGATCCATCATTTAGTTCTATAAAGCCAAAGGCTTTTGAGGCTCTAAGCGTTTTTACCCATCCTTCTAGGGTGATTTTTTTATTTACATAAGAATTGGTGTTTTTAAATAAATCTCTTATAGTTGTTTTTTCCATTATTATTCCTCCTTAATTGATATGTTAGATTATAATCTAAATTTGTTAAAATTTCAAGATGTTATTTATGTTTTAGTGTCAAAAGAT
>CALXUX010000100.1 GCA_944391785.1 uncultured Clostridia bacterium | reverse complement strand
TTTTTATTATTTTTTTTTATTATTTTTTTTTATTATTTTTTTTATTATTTTTTTATTATTTTTTTTATTATTTTTTTTATTTTTTTTTTTATTTTTTTTTTTTTTTTTTTTTTTTTTTTTTTTTTTTTTTTTATTTTTTTTTTTTTATTTTTTTTTTATTTTTTTTATTATTTTTTTATTATTTTTTTTATTATTTTTTCTATTATTTATTTTTTATTATTATTCTTTATTATATATTTTTTTTATTTCTCCAGTATATTCTCCATTCTGATCATAAATATATAAATTAGGTTTAACCTCCAAAAAAGGTTTTGCATTTTTTATAGCTTTAATTAATACTAATTTTGGAGATACATTTTCCGAAGAATAGACCAATCTTAAAATCTTAGGCTCTATTTTATATTTTCTCATTAATGAAAAAATATCTACTAATCTTTCTGGTCTATGCACCATATACAACTCACCTTTATCTTTTAATAAATCAAAAGAAACTTTTATAAAATCTTCTAAAGTTGCTTTTGTTTCATGTCTTGAAATAAATTTTCTTTTATCTTCATTTATAATACCTGTATTATTTTTTTTATATGGTGGATTTGTAACTATTACATCAAATGTATTTTTTGAAAAATAATTTTTTAAATTAATAATATCATCATTTATAATTTCAAATTTATTTTCTAAATTATTTAATAAAATACTTCTCTTTGCCATTTCAAATACTTCATTTTGAATTTCTATTCCTATAACTTTTTTTAATTTTGTTTTTGCACAAAGTAAAATTGGAATAATACCTGTACCAGTTCCTAGATCTAAAACAAAAGAATCATTTTTTATATCCTTTGCAAAATCTGAAAGTATCACACTATCTATTCCAAAACAGAATCCATTTTTATTTTGAATTATTTTATAATTATTAATTTGTAAGTCATCTATTCTTTCATCTAATTTTATATCTACTTCCATTTTCTCCCCTGCTTTTTTAACATTTTATAATTATTTACATATTATATAACAAATACATATTGATGTAAAGAAGGTCTAAACTATGAACAATATATCTAATTTAAAGAAATTAAATTGTGAAACCTCTATTCAAAATAGAAGTGAAAAAGAAAAAAAGCCTAGCAAATTTAAGCTAAAGCTTTGCAAAGATAATACCGTAAAATCTTTATATGAAGTTGAGCATTTTTTAAATAATTTTAATAATATTTTTAAATATATAAAATTATATAAGATTTTAAAATAACTCTTATATAATTTTATATTGTTTTTATTGCCTTGTATAAGTCAATCCAAATTCCTGGGCACTTTCCCCATTAACTAAAAATTTTACCTCATTTACCTCAGTTAATTCAGTAACAGTATTTACAATGCAATTAATTAAATTATCCTTTAAATTAACGGCATTATTATCAAAATTTAAAATCTCAGACGAAAAATCAATATTCAAACAATTTCCATCCAATGTAACCTTATTTAATTTAGTTCCTTGTGGAATTACAGAAATTAAATTTTCATTTTTTGGCCCTTCTAAAAGTAAATTCAATATTTTTTCATATGGGCTCTCCATAATATCCTTAATATCTACCATTCTAGCTTCTGGCTTAATTTCACTTGTCTCTTTATCCACATAATATAATGTAACTATAGTCTGCCTGTATTGCTCCTCTGTAATTTCTTGTTCTGGTGTATATTCTTCAAGCTTCGACGTTTCACTTTTTTCCTTTACATATTTAATCCCAAAATATCCAGCAACAATTATTAATATTAAAATAACCATAAAAATCAAAACAATTTTTTTACTCTTCATTTATAAACCTCCAAAAATACTATTTAACTAATAATATTTTTTGTTTGTCCAATTTAGAACTAAAAAAAGAAATTATTTTTTGAACTTTGGATTAACTTTGAGGGGGTGAACTTTGTGGACGTTCCTTAAAGTTCATCCCAGTTTTTTACATTTGACAAATTTGCATTTTCCGTATAAAATTAATGTGATTATGCATAAAAATATATACAGAAAGGATGTAATTTTTATGAATGAAAATAATGTTTTACACGTAGGCTTAGATGTTGGTTCTACTACTGTAAAAATTGTTGTTATGGATAACAATTTAAATACTATATATAAAGATTATCAAAGACATTTTTCAGATACTAAAAATACTGTTTGCAAAAGTTTGGAAAATCTTATAAAAGAGTTTCCAAATCATAAGTTTACTATAGCTCTTACTGGTTCTGGAGCAATGTCTGCAAGTAAGTTTTTGGGGGTTAATTTTATTCAAGAAGTTGTTTCTTGCAAAAGAGCTGTTGAAAAATATATTCCAAAAACAGATGTTGTAATTGAGCTTGGTGGAGAGGATGCTAAGATTATTTATTTTGATAAGTCTATTGAGCAACGTATGAATGGTACTTGTGCTGGAGGTACTGGAGCATTTTTAGACCAAATGGCTTCACTTCTTCACACAGATACTGCTGGTTTAAATGAGCTTGCTAAAAACTACACTACAATATACCCAATTGCTTCAAGATGTGGAGTTTTTGCTAAAACTGATGTTCAACCTTTAATTAATGAAGGTGCTGCAAAAGAAGATATTGCAGTTTCAATTTTCCAAGCTGTTGTAAACCAAACTATAAGTGGACTTGCTTGTGGTAGACCTATAAGAGGTAATGTTGCATTTCTAGGTGGGCCTCTTAATTATCTTTATGAATTAAGAAAGAGATTTGTTGAGACTTTAAATCTAAAACCTGAGGAAGTAATAGTTCCAGAAGAAGCTCATCTTTTAGTTGCAAAAGGTGCTGCTTTAGATTCTTTAGATAGCACACCAGTAACTGCTGAAGAATTAAAACAAAAAATAGAAAATTTAAGAAATTCTCACGATAATACCACAGTACCACTAAAACCATTATTTGAAAATAAAGAAGAATATGAAAAATTTAAAGAAAGACATAAAATGGCAACTGTTCCAAAAAAGGATTTATCTACATATAAAGGAGATTGCTACTTAGGAATAGATGCAGGTTCTACAACAACAAAACTAGTTTTAATTGATAATGAAGGAAACTTACTTTATTCTCTTTATGGAAGCAATGAAGGCAATCCTTTGCAAAGTGTTATGAAAATGCTAAAAGAACTTTACTCTAAAATGCCAAAAGATGCAAAGCTTAGGTTTAGTGGTGTAACAGGTTATGGAGAAAGCCTAATTCAAACAGCCCTAAATGTAGACTTAAACGAAATAGAAACAATTGCCCATTTCACAGCTGCCAAAAAATTTGAACCAGATGTAACAGCAATAATAGACATTGGTGGCCAAGATATGAAATACATAAAAATGAAAAATGGTGCAATAGACAATATCATGCTAAATGAAGCATGTTCATCAGGTTGTGGATCTTTTATAGAAACATTTGCAAAAAGTTTAAATTTGGAAATCTCAGAATTTGTAAAAGAAGCACTTGAATCTAAAAGACCAGTTGACTTAGGCTCAAGATGTACTGTTTTTATGAACTCTAAAATTAAACAAGCCCAAAAAGAAGGATATTCTGTAGGAGACATTTCAAGTGGACTTTCATATTCTGTTATAAAAAATGCAATTCAAAAAGTTATGAAAGTAAGAGATATTAATACTTTAGGAGATCACATAGTAGTACAAGGTGGAACTTTTTACAATGATGCTGTATTAAGAGCATTTGAAAAAATTGTAGGTAAAAATGTTATAAGGCCAGACATTTCAGGTTTAATGGGAGCTTACGGAATGGCATTACTTGCAAAAGAGCAATTTGAAGCAAACCTTGATATGGAATATTATTCAAAAATATTAAAAACAGATGAACTAGATAAACTAGAAATAAAAGTAACATTTGCAAGATGTAATAACTGTGAAAACCACTGTAAATTAACAATTAATAAATTCAGTAATGGAGCAACTCACGTATCTGGTAACAGATGTGAAAGAGGTGCAGGAATTGCTACAAATAAGAAAAACTTACCTAATTTAGTACAATATAAATACCAAAGAATATTTGACTATACCCCACTAGAAGAAAGTGAGGCAAAACGTGGAACAATTGGAATTCCTAGGGTTTTAAATATGTATGAAGATTATCCATTCTGGTTTACATTTTTAACAAACCTTGGATTTAGAGTTATAATCTCAGACAAAAGCACAAGAAAAACATATGAAGATGGAATGGAATCAATGCCATCAGAATCAGTATGTTACCCAGCAAAACTATCACATGGTCATATAGAAAATCTTCTAAAAAAAGGAATAAAAACTATATTTTACCCTTGCATGCCTTACTCTAGAAAAGAATACGAAAAAGCAGATAACCACTACAATTGCCCTATAGTAATTTCTTATTCAGAAGTTCTTAAAAACAATGTAGAAGGCTTAAAAAGCAAAAACGTAAAATTCTTAAATCCATTTTTGCCATTTGACAGTAAAAACCTAGTTAAAAAAATACTAGAACTACCAGAATTTAAAGAATACAACTTCACTAAAAAAGAACTTGAAATAGCAGCAAAAAAAGCTGAAGAAGAATACCAAAAATGTAAAAATGACATTAAAGCTAAAGGCACTGAAACTGTAAAATATATAGAAGAAAATAACTTAAGAGGAATCGTATTAGCAGGTCGTCCATACCACATAGACCCTGAAATAAACCATGGAATAGACACACTAATTACATCACTTGGTCTTTGTGTTTTAACAGAAGATAGTGTTGCAGATAAAGCAGAAGTTAAAAGACCAATAAGAGTTGTAGACCAATGGGTATTCCACGCAAGACTATATGCAGCAGCAGAATTTGTAGGAAAACACGACAACCTAGAACTTGTGCAACTAAACTCATTTGGTTGTGGAGTAGATGCAGTAACAACAGATCAAGTAGAAGAAATCCTATCAAGCTATGATAAAATGTATACATTAATAAAAATAGACGAAGTAAACAACCTAGGAGCTGTAAGAATACGTATCCGCTCACTTCTTGCAAGTATGAATAAACGTATAAAACAAAAAGAAGACGAAAAAGCAAATGGAAACTATGAAATAAACAAAAAAATCTTCACAAAAGACATGAGAAAAGATTACACAATACTAATTCCACAAATGGCTCCAATACACTTCGAATTACTAGAATCAGCAGTAAAAACTTGTGGATATAATGTAAAATTATTGAGAGAATGTAGCCAAAATACAGTAGAAACAGGACTAAAATATGTAAATAATGATGCATGTTACCCATCAATACTAGTTACAGGCCAAATGATTGAAGCACTTCAATCTGGAGAATATGACTTGAACAAAACAGCACTAATTATGTCACAAACAGGTGGAGGATGTAGAGCAACAAACTATATAGGATTTATAAGAAAAGCTCTTAAAGACGCAGGATTTGAAAACATACCAGTTATATCATTTAATGTAGTCGGCATGGAAAAAATGCCTGGATTTAAACTAACACCTGAGTTACTTGAAAAACTAGTTAAATGTGTAATATATGGTGATTTAATGCAAAAAATGCTAACTAAAAATAGAGCATATGAAAAAAATAAAGGAGAAACCAAAAAACTATTTGACATATGGATTACAAAATGTAAAAAACTACTAGAAAAATCAACAAGTAAAGAATTTAAACAAAGTATATATGATATAGTAAATGATTTTGAAAAAATAGAACTAGATACATCTATTAAAAAACCAAAAGTTGGAATAGTTGGAGAAGTACTAATAAAATACCATCCATTTGGAAATAATTTTGTTGCAGACTTACTAGAAAAAGAAGGTGCAGAAGTAATCTTACCTGACTTTATGGGATTTGTTAAATTTATGGCAACACACAAAATTACATTTAATAAATTACTAAACACAAATAAAACATCTTCAAAAATAAGTAAACTTGCAATAAAACTAATAGACATTTTAGAAAAAGACTTGAAAATTGCACTATCTGAGTCAAAGAAAAACTATCTACCACCTTGTGATATATGGCACTTAGAAGATAAAGTAAAAGATGTATTATCTATCGGAAATCAAACAGGTGAAGGCTGGTTCTTAACTGCTGAAATGATTGAATACATAGAACACGACATCCCAAATATAGTTTGCGTACAACCATTTGCTTGTCTTCCAAACCACGTTGTAGGTAAAGGTGTTATAAAAACAATAAGAGAAAAATACCCAGAAGCAAATATCTCACCAGTAGACTATGACCCAGGAGCAAGTGAAGCAAACCAAACAAACCGTATTAAACTACTTATGACTGTTGCAAAAGATAATTTAAAAACTAAGGAAAATGAGAAAAAGGCTATAGATAAAGAAAATATGACTTCTGAGGAAAAAGCAGAGAAAAAATATATAAAAAATTAAAACAAATGAACTTTAGGGCATACCTTAAAGTTCATTGTTTTTCTTAAATTTAAAACTATATAATTATATTTTAAAGTTCATAATTGGTTTTAGCCTTCTGCTTCTTCTGAGAATCGTGAAATATTTGTATCAAATGAAATTTTAAAGTTATAGTTATCTTCTATTTGCATTATTATATCTACTATTATACTTCCATCATAATTTCCTGTTTTGTCTAATAGTTCGATTCTATATGTTAAAATATTTCCTTGATTTCCAAATTCCATATAGTTTACTTTGTTGTATTTAAAAAATGTATTTTTTGCAAAATTTTTAAAGTCTTCTAATGTTGGAAATGCATTTTGTTTAAATCCTTGTGTAAATAAATTATCGTATATGTTTTGAAAGTCTCTTGTATTTAGCATGTTTACAAATTTATCTATATTCATTTGTGCTCTTTCTTCTGGATTTGCATTATTATATGCTTGTTTGAAATTGTCTGAAATTATTGTATATGTGTCTAGTGTTAATGTATATTCCATAGGGTTTGTTGCTTTAAATATATAATAATTTTCATTTTTATCTATACATATATATTCTGTGTATTCTGCATTAATGTTTACTAAATATTTATCTAGTACAATATTATCTGATTCTTCTACATATTCTTTATAATTGTCAAGTGTTTTAAATCTTTTTTCTCTATATTCTGGGTCTAATAAGTTATATGCCATCTCATAATTATAATTTCTTATATTTTGATAATTTGTTAAATATTTTATACAAAGCATATAATCTGTAAAAGTTTTATTTTCTAATATTTGATTATATTCATTTTTTTCAATTGTTTTTTCATAAGCAGATGTGTTTCCTGTTTCTTTGATATTATTATATTCTTCTTCTGATAATGGTAAGATACTATATGCCATAGTTTCATTGTCTTCTATTATCATAAAATATGACATATTATATTGGATTTCTCCTTGAACATCTTTAGTTTCTATACCACTTAGAATACTTATTCTGTGTGACACATCAGCAGTATTTTCTTTAGATATCATTTTGTAATATATTTCATTTGCTCCCCAATTGGAAATATTTTTATAATCTGAAAAGTATTCTAATACATTATTTTCTGTTATGTTATTTTGAGCTATATAATTATCAAACAATATAGAATATACCATTTTATTTGTTTCTTCTGCTTGTAATTCATTTTGAAAATAATCTATGAATTGAGTTATTTGATTTTCTTTGTTAAAAAAGTTATTTATATTTTCTTCTTTAGTAAATTTATCAAAATTGGTTATTTCGTGAACATCCATCAAATCATTTTCTGATATATTATTTGCACTTTCATTTTCTTTAGAAAAAATAGCATAAACAAGTATTAAAATTATAATTATTATTACTATTATTAAACCTAAAATTATGTTTCTAATTTTTTTCAATTTTTTTCTCCTTTATTTTTTGTTACAGTTCAATAAGAATTCAAATTAGTAATTTATCTAAATATTCGCAAAAACTAATTTTTTATATAAATTCTTAAAAACAATTTCAATACAAAGTTTTCTTACTGAACTGTAACATTTTTTAATTTGCAATTTGTGAAAAGTCAAATGTTGCTGGATTTTTTACATCTGTTGTACTATTTGCCCAGTTTGGATAATCTCCTTGTCCTCTAGGAACCCAAACTTCTAAATGTAGATGTGGTCCTGTTGAATTTCCTGTTGAACCAACATATGCTAATAATTGACCTGGCTGTACTGTATCTCCTACCGATAAGCCTTCTGCAAAACTAGAACAATGTTGATATAATGTACTAATTCCATTTCCATGATCTATTCTAACATATAATCCTCTTGCTGAATCACTATACATTTCTGCTACTGTTCCAGCTCCAAGTGATGCTATTGGTGTTCCTGATGGTGCTGCATAATCTTCACCATAGTGCATTTTCCATCCGCCATATTTTGGATGATTTCTATATCCAAATCTACTATTTGAACTTGTTGAATATGTTGGTAGTGCATCTGATGCTGATGTTACAGAACCTGTTCCTATTATTTCTGTATTTGCTTGAGATCCACTATATGCTGATGGATCTAAAATTCTTCCATCTCCTGTTTCATAAATTCCTTCATGGAATAATTTCCAGTTTGCTGCAGCACGAGCTGTTCCTGCTAAGAAAGGATGTGCACCAAGTCCACCTGAACTACTATATACCTGAAGGTTTTGCCTAAATTGATCTGTATTTCCATATTGTTTATACATACTTATATAATTTCCCATATTACCATATTGATAACTTATTGCAATTAGGGCATGTTTTTGATATTCTTCCATGTCTGTTATTCCCGCTTCTTGTAATTGTGCATTAAGTGTCTCTAACCTTTGATTTTGTAAGTCTTTAGATATATTATCTACAATTTCAACTGGTATAACAGATTGACCTATATTATTATATTGTGCTGAAGTAATATCAATACCATATTTTGCATAATTTTGTATTAAGTTATTTGTTGCATTTGTTGTTCCTGTGCAATGACATACTCCATACCCATAGTTTCTGGTATAATATCCGTTATAGTTACCATCTGTATAACAAATATAATTTTTCTTATCTTCTGTTACATATTTTGCTATATATGAATTATAAGAAGACTGATCGTGTATATAAAGCCATACTGATGAATTTTCCCATCCGGCTAAATAGTCAAATAATATATCAGATCCTCCTGTAGATACTGTATTAAATTTTGTTAAATCATACTCGCTAAAATCAAATTCTTTAACACCTAAACTTTTATTTGTAGCTTTATAAATTAAATATTTTAAAAGATCTACCATATCTTTAGTTGAATCACTATATTTTAAAAGTTCTACTAGCATTTCTGGTGTTTGTGAAAGGTTTGACTTCACACTTTTATTTGCAGCTACTATACCAACAAATTTTTCTTCATTTCCTGTTGTAACTGTTTTTCCTAGTGAAAATGTTCTTGAAACAGTCCTATGCGAAACAGTTTCACAGTATGTTGTACCTACACTATATATAATATATTCTTGATCTTCCTCATCTCCTAATATATGATCTGTAGCTTCTGTAGACGTTAAATTTGTTACTGTTCTTATTTTTTTAGTTGTTCCTTCACTATAACCTGAGTCTTTTCTATTTAAACTATATTCTCTTTCAAAATGTGCACACCAACCATCTATCTTAGTTATTTGTGCAGATATACTATTTGTCTCAACACTTGTAATTGTTTCCCCTGTTTTAGTAGAATATGCTCTTACTAAAACCCTATCTGCTATAATATTTGAATTTCTTCTTGTTTCATATTCTTCTGTGTACTCACTATATTCTGTTTTTGTATATGAGGTTGTTGTATTATCTTGTATAGAAAGGATTGTTACTGTTTGTAATGCTAAATTTGCAAGGTCTATTGTAAAGTCTTCATCTTGCAAGTTGATTTGGAATGCTATTAATAATTGATATGGCATTGTATATTTTTCAATTTTAGAAACAAATTCTATTGGACTACTTCTAAAATATGATACTGCTTCATTTTCTGCTCTCCAATTTGCAACTATTACTTTTCCATCATCATCTATTGTAAAATAACTTAACTTATCTGTAGAAGAATCATTTAGCATTGAATCAAATTCATCTGGAGGCATATATTTTAAATTTCTTCCTCCTCCTGTTATACCAGATATTGATATTACTGATTCTGATGTTTCATTTATATTTTCTAATATATTGTTATAAAAAGTCTTATTTTGATCTTCTCCTTGAATATGTATCCCCGCTGAATCCGCTGGGTCTAGGTATCCTTGAGAATTAACAAGCCCTTCTGTTGCATCTATAAAATTAAACCCTTGTGACTGGCAATATGCTGAAATTGCTTCATTATAAATTTCAACCTTTTGATTCATTTCATCTGCATTTATATTTGCATATGAATAGTTACTTCCAACTGGAAATACTTTTAATACATTTATTTGTATATCTTCTCCATATTTTTCTTTTAGTTTATCTAATAAATCTTTCATTTCTTGAGTTTGGTCTATACCATTTGCACCTAATAAAACTACTACTCCTTTTACATCCTCTTCTACTATTTCGTCAAAATGATCTAACCAATATTTTGCATTACCACTTCCTGATACCGCATGCACATATGCTCCATCTAAAAGATTATAATTTTTTAACCTTTCCATAAAAGAATCACCTATTATTAGATATCCTTCTAAAGAATCTGGTTTAACACTTTGTGAATTTGAATCTCCTTCATCTTCTTCATCTTCGTTTGTAGTTACTTCAGTCTCTACAGTTTTACTTGTAGAAGATCTTTGTATTGTAACTGCTCCTTGGAATTTTCCGTTTTCATATACATTTTCTGAAACTGAACCACTTGTATCTTTAAATGAAGCATTACTTACTCTATATGCACAGGTAAAAGATCTATCTGTATCTTGCATAGGCTCTCCTAGTTCTGTATAATTAAATTCGTCACTGCTATAATACGAATCATTTCCTGCATATATAGATACATGTTTTCCATCTTGCAAGTATATATCTCCTGGCTCTATTTGACTTTTATCTGTTATGATTTCCCAATTATATGCTTCTGCTAATAAATCTATACTAGCTTTTGTAGCACTTACCTTTTCATTTCCCGCTAAATCTGTATAACCACTTCTTAGTAAAACCTCTTGAACAAATGAAGAACATGATATTACTTTTTTTCCATTTAATCCATTTTGTATATCTATCGGAAATGTATAATTATAGTCTTTTAATGCACCATATTCAAAACCATTTTCTTGTAATTCTATAGTTAATTGCCTTGCATTTTCTAATACTCCTGAAACTTTTGGCCTTGGATTTTCTGGATTTACATATTCTAGTGGATCTACTGCGACACCATCTTTTAATATTTCAAAATGTAAATGTGGCCCTGTACTTACTCCTGTATTTCCTGAATATGCAATTAATTGCCCTTGGCTTACTTCATCTCCCTGGCTTACAACTGCACTGTCATTTTGTAAATGTTGGTATCTTGTTACTGTTCCATCTTGATGGTCTATATCTATATAATATCCTCTTGCATCATGATATTGCACGGTTTTAACTACTCCGCTTCTAGATGCAATTACTGGCGTGCCTTCAGCAACACCTATATCAATTCCTTGGTGTGCAGTTGATGCTCCTGCTGTAGGAGCATTTCTATTTCCAAAATATGAAGTAATATTTGTACTTACTGGCGTTCCTGTATATAGTCCTGTTGCATCTGGAGAGCTACTCCCAACTGGCCAAAAATATGATAAGGTAGAAAAGTTTGAACTTGAAACTTGTCCATTTAAATTTGGCAATTGTGTTGCAAGCTCTGCTGCTATAAATGTTTCTAAAACTTCATTACTACTTATATTTAAATCTGTTGGAGAAAGATCTCTTCTTGCTAATTCTTCTTCAACTTCTGTAAGGTATGCTTCATTGAATTGATAGCAATATCCTCCTTCCCCATCTTCTACTATATCAACTAAAGAAGAAAGTTCTGCTGAACCTGTAACTGATTCTACAACTTGACTTAATTCTGTATCTGCTTTTTTAAAAAGTTCTGCATCTGTTGCCCAAAATATTACTGAAAACATTGCAAGTATAACAATTATTGTTATAAAAACAAATGGAGGAGTAATAAGCTTTTTTATTATTGATTTTGTTCTTGCTCTATTTTTTTGAGCTACTTGTTCTTGATTTTCTTCATCAGCCATATTATTCCCTCCTTTTTATATTTCGACTTTTACAAAATTATATTCTTCCTTATTTTCTAGATTCAAATATGCATCATAATCTAATATTACATTTTCAAATACAAATTTAGTTATTTTTCTGTCTGATATATATGCATTATTGTAAGGAATTTGCACAGTTTTTACTGTGTTTGCATTTATTAATAAATTGGTTTCTTCAATTTCATTTGTATAACTTTTATGCCTTACATTGTCTTGATCTAATAAGTACATTGCATCACTTTCAGCGTTTAATCTTATATTTTTATCACTACGATTTTTTACTTGATATGTGCAAATTGAATTGTCCATATATTGGTCTAGATATTTTATTGTGATTGAGATATTATCATTAATTTTATATTCTCTATCTATATTTTCTCTATTTATATATGAATTTATGTTTATAAGATATTTATTATTTTCTCTTACAACTGTTATATAGTCTTGTGCGATTTCATCAGATATTTTCCCGGTATCTATTGCATTATCCATAATTTTTACTATAAATACATATTCTCCTGTGTTTGCCCAAAGTTGGTATGTATATGTTTTATTTTCTGAAAATAAGTTCATAAAATAATTATTATAAAAAACTTCATATGTTGGATAATATACTTCTTTACATTCTGGTGAAAGTAATTCATATGCTTTTTGTGAGTCGCCATTTATACAATAATCTAGAAAGTTTGTAATACTTTTAGTTACATTATCTTTACTTGTTTCGTCTATTTCTTGATTATCTACTAAAGACTTAGTTGGATTATATATTTGTTCTATATTATTTACATATTGATTACTGCTTTCATTAGCATTTTCAATTTGCCCTGCAATTCTTCTTCCTTCTAAGTTATTTAATATATTAATAATTATTATAACTAAAGCTACTATTCCTATGAATGTCCATATTTTATATTTATTATTATAATAAAATAGTTTTATTTTTCTAAAAGCCATATAAACTCCTTTCTTTTTTTGTTTTTCAAATATGCTAGCACTATATTTATTCTATTTTTATTTTTCATATTTTTATATTTTTCTATTTTCATATTTTTCTATTTTCATATTTCTCTATTTTCATATTTTTCTATTTTCATATTTTTATAATTATTTAATCCTAAATTTTTTATTATTTAATTAAAGGGAAATAGTTTTTGTAATATAAATAAATTTATAAACATTAACATATTCCCCATAATTAACATATTAGAAATTATTGATCTCTCTAACACCATTTGAAAATTCATGTATCTTTGATTCAGGTATTTTATTTTCTCTCCATCTCTTTTGTAAGTACTCTAAGTCTGATTCATTACCTGTTGAATCAGCAGCTTTTGCTAATGCTTTTGCTTCTGGAGAATTAATACTCTTATTTCTCTTTTCTAGATATTGCATAGTAGAAATAGCTTTTTCATGATCTTTTACACCATTTTTAGCATATTCAAGTCCTACTTCCATATGTTCTTTCCAGTTGTCTCCAAATTTTTGTTTATATAAATCTTGTATTTTTTTGTTCATCATAAATTCATTGTCAAATTGTCTCTTTTTATAATTTTTATATCCTTCTGTTTTCTTTCCACCATAATATTCTTCTGCATAATCATCTTTAACTTTTTGTATGTTAGAAGATGCTGCATCTGAATATCTTTGTACGCTTTCTGGATTATCTATTACTGAACCCATTGCATATCCCCCTGCTGTAGATGCTGCAGTTCCTACTAAACCTGCACCAGCAGCAGCTGCTGAAGATAATCCTGAACCTACAAGTAAACCTCTAGCTCCTGCTGCATATCCAAGTCCTGCACCTGTTGCTCCATATTTAAACACATTTGAGAAATCGTCTGATGCCATTCCTGCCATAGCTCCAATAGCACCATATGTAAGTCCTCCATAAAGTTTTCCACCTGCTCTTAGTGCCTTTAATCCTATTTTTCCAGCATATCTACCTGTTACTTTAGCAATTCCTCCTATTTTATTTAGTTTAGCTTTTCTTTCTGCTTTTCTTTGAGCATCTATAATTGGCTTTCTTTCATTTTCTCTTTGTGTATTAATAACATTTGCAAGTCTTCTCTTATAATCATAATCATCTTGAAGTCTATGTAAATCATCTGATTTAACAAATTCTTGCTTTGTTAGTTGGTCTAAATTATATTTGGCCATACTTGCTTCTGCATCATAATCTCTATCTCTATGGTAGAAGAAACTATCTTGATCTAATATCCTATCATTGCCCACATTATTATTTAGTCTTAATCCGGAATTATCAGTATCAGATTCTACATTTCCTAATGTAGTATTATTTCCAGCCTGTTGAGCTATATCTGAACCTCCTGCAGGAAGATTTCCTCCTGTAACTGCTCCTGCTACATTTGAAACTACATCTCCTACACCTTCACCAATCACATTTGGAGCTGCTCCTCCTGCATCTACACTAGCCACATTTGGAGCTACTCCTCCTGACGAATTATCAGTACCCATTCCTTCTTTATATAAATCATTAGCATTTTTTCTATATGGATTATTCATTTTTATTTTACCATCTTCGTCAATGGCTGAATCTTTTGATTGACCACCTTTTGGTCCTGTACCTCCTCTTGCTAATCTTCCTAGTGAATTTAAGCCTTGCATAACCATTGCACCACCAATGGCTCCACCCATAATAGTACCTGTTGTTTGGGCTTTTTCAAATCCAAAGAATCTACGTAATAATTTTTCAGCTTGTAATAAAAATCCTATTGCAACTACAGCATATAACATGTTGCTTGTTGCTAAATCCATTGCTGAACCTACTAATATAGTATATAACAATAAGTGAAATGGTTGTATTAGTAAATTAAATATGTATTCTTTTATCCACATATCAAATGCTTGCGCTTTACCATCGGCTATTTTATCTATAGGATATGTAAGTGCAACTAGTGGTGCAATTAATGTAAGAAATGCCATATATATAACCCTTTTTATATATATTACTAAAAACATTATTGTATATACAACAAGTAAGAAATAAATTATAGTATAACCTACTCTATATTCATTTACTACACCATTACCACTATCGTCTACTTGTATCTGCTGATAAATTCTAGCTTGTCCTAAAAAATTAGTTCTCCATCCAATATAATCATCTGAAGCTGCATCATTAGCTTGGGCATCTTGTACTTCTTGTGTTAACCATAAACCATCACTTTCTCCATCTGAAGTATCAGGATCTTGTACTTGATCAGAACCTCCTGCATCTTCTATTTCATCTAAAGTAATAATATCCGTACTTATTGGAACAACTATTTCAGCATTAGCAGAATTTAACAAAGATGTTATTTCTTCTGTAATAGTTAGAGCAAAGGCCATTATATAATGCATAAATACAACTATTAATACTGCAACAATCCAATTTTGAAGATTTTCTTTATATTTTGCAGCTTCCTTAGATGTACTACTCATTACTATTCTAATACCTATATATAATAAAACTATCATTAAGCCTACCATTACCATATTTCTTAATGCTGAATACCATCTTGAAATTGTTGGTTGTAATTCTTGTGCAATAGATGTATATTCCTCTCCTTTACTATTCGTCGCTGTTATTACATTACCATTTTCGTCATATGCTATATATCTATTAGGAGAAATGAAATTTACATCTAATAAAGGTATTCTATTGGCAAAAATCTCTTGTGGTGATATATTAAATATTGGTAAATAAAAATCATCTGGTATAAATGATTTAGAAATAACTGATGATCCAAATCCTAATCCTAAACCTGTAAAAACTGCTTTTCCTACATTTGCCATTCCTGCTGACATACCGGCCCCTATTACAGCAGCCATAGTTTTACCAGCTTGTATTGCACCTGCAACAGCTCCTCCAACAGGCCAAAGCGCTACTGCTATTGGTATCACAGTTGTCGCTACACCTATTAATCTAGACCAAAAACTTTCACCATTATCTATATGCACAAATGTAGCTCGCTGTCCGCAGTACAAATTCATGAATTAATGACATAACCCCATCACAAAGCCCTGTAATCAAGGATATAACGGGACTTAATAAAATTCCACCTGGTATAGATCCATTTTGTTCCTCTATCGATTCCGCAGCTTGCACAATTGTTATATTTGGATGCAAAAAGTTAAAAATTGTTAAAAATATTAATACAATTATAATCTTTCGTACATAACCTTTCTTAGTAAAGTTATTCATATTTTACTCCTTAACCTAGTTTTCTTCTTTCTCTTTCAACTAATTTATTTAAATTAGTTTCCACAAACTCAAATTCTTTTGCTGTAGGTGTTATTTTTAAAATTGCTGTATCTGAACCTACTTTCAAAAGTCCTTCTCCTTTGAAACAATTTACTAAAAATCCAGCTTCTCCTTCACTTAGTTTAAATACTTCTTTTAAGTATTGAATTTCTGATTTATCTTGTGCTAAAAATAGTTTAGTATCTGAAGAAGTTAAAACTGCTTGTGCTTCTGGTTTTTCATAGAAGTCTTGAAATCTTTGAGATATAATTGCAAGCGAAACATTTCTTTTTCTTGCACGTCTTGCCATAGTATTTAAAAAGTCTACTGCTTCTGGGTATGGTAAAAGCATCCAAGCTTCGTCTACTATAACTCTTTTTTTGCTTGCTTTTTTTCTGTCTTCACTGTTCTTTTTTACAAATTTTTCCCATATCCAAGAAAGTAATATTTGTTGTGCAAGTGGTCTTGCAAATCTTTCTTCTAGTTGAGATATGTCCAAATTTATAAAAGGTGATCCTTCTAATAGTTCAAATGTTGATTGTCCATCAAAATATGCCATTTGACCATCATATTCTCTTATATATTGTTTCATTACTTTTAATAAATAACTATAATGAAATTGATAATCTGGATTGTCATTTTCTTTTGCTTTTTTCTGAATTCTTTTATACCAACTTCCTATTGTTGGCATTTGTTTTTTTGCTCTATATAATTTATCAGATGTATCCATTCTAGAACTATTTGTATATAGACTATTAGGATCTGAATTTATTCCTAATGCTGTATATTCTTCTGCTACAGATTCTGCAATTATCTGTTTTGTAAGTTCGTTTACATCTGAGCTTCTTGTACTTCCTTTTGCCATTGTAAGTAATGCTTGTGTTACGTCTTCTACTTTATTTTCTACATTTACAATTGTTCTTTCTCTACCTGTTATTTCATCTTTTACTTTTTCTGGTTCAATATCAAAAAGGTTAATTATTGTTTTTGATGTAGGACTTAAAACTACATTTATTCCACCTAAACTTTCTGCAACTATTGAATATTCACCTTCTGCATCTAATGCTAAACTTTCTATATCCATAAGTACTGAAGATCTAGATATTAATGTTTTCATTGTTACAGATTTACCAGCACCAGATTTTGCAAATATAACTATATTATAGTTTGTAAGTGATGGGTGAAAATTATCAAAAAGTATTGGTGTTCCTGTTTGTCTGTTAAATCCTAATGGTACTCCTGTTGCATGTCCTATTTCTGAAGTTGTAAATGGAAATATTGTTGCCATTGACCTTCTGTCAAATGTATGTGAAATATGTATTTTATCATCCATTAATGGCAAATTACTTTTAAATGCTTCTTCTTGCATTGCCCAAGCATTTTTTATACCTACTAATGATTTTGACATTTCTGTTGCTAATAATTTTGTAAGTTTGTCTAAATCTGTTTGGTTATATGCAAATAATGTTGATACTATTGATGCTTCAAATAATTTATTAAATCCTGCTGCTATTTCATCTCTTAGCTGTTCTGCTTCTATTCTTTTTTGAGTTAATGTACTTTCTCTGTTTATATTTCCTTTATCTGCTGCAACTATTCTTTCTGTTTCTAGTTCATTTATTACCCTGTTTAATTCATTTTGTGATGATGATTCTTGAATTGGGTTTATATATATTGATGTGTTTATATCTCCAAATAAGTACATGTCTCTGAATAATTCTGGAAATGTTGCCATTCTTGGTAATGTAGATACATAAAAACTTCTTGCATATCTTTTTACATTAGATATAATTTCCAAATGGTCCATTTTTGAGGCATCTATTCCTGAAGGTGCTATTAATTCTTTTATAGTTTTAGTTTTTAAATACATTGTCTCTTTTTCTAATTCGTCATTTGCTGCTTGCTTTCTTTTTTCTTCCTCTTGTCTTTTTCTCTTGAACATCTTCCTTACCTCCTTTATCCTCATTTGTAATTTCTTGTTTTGCCATATCTATTATTTCTCCATCAACATATTGTCTATTTTCTTCTAGTATGACTTGTGCCATTTCTTTTGCAAGTTCGTCTAGTTCTTGCTCTTTTTTCTTAGCATCCATATATTTTTTATTATTTTGGGCTTTTTCTATACTTTTTTGAGCAATTTCTAAAGCTTTCTGTTCTACTGCTTTGTCTAATTCTTTCATTCTTTTATCTAATACGTCTGGTGCTGTGGTATACATTTCATTAAATCCTGATTTTAATGCATTTTGTATATTTAAAATTTCTGAGTCATCTCTATTGTATGCCATATATAGTAATTCCCCTAATTCTAAAGAATTTAATATTTTTCCATTTACACTACATGCAGATATTGATCTTATTATAGATTGTGATCTTGTATATAGCTCAGAAAATGCCATTGCTTTTATTTCGTCATCATCTAATTCTTCTCTTATATCTACTGGATAGTATGGTATTACTATGTAGTATTTTTTAGTTAGTATATCTTTATTTAGACTCATTTTTTCTGTATCATATATTATGTCTCTTCCATATTCATATAGGTTGTTTTGCTTAGTTATTTCGTATAAGTATGCATTTAGGTCTTCTGGTTTGTAATTTCCGCTTTCTAGCATTTCGTTGTATTGTTGTTGCATCATAAATAGTTTACTTCCTATTTTGTCTACTCTTTTTTTATATTCACTTATACTACTTTCTAAATTTATTGTTCTTGTTTGAATATACAATTGAATAGGATATCTTAATGTGTTAAGAAATTGCACAAATCCCAATTCTACTGAGTTTTTTTCTACCCCTGACATTAAGTCATAGTTTATACCCTGACATTCTACAACCATTATGTATTTTCTGTTCTTTTTTTGAATTATCATGTTGTCTTCTATTGATTCAAATTCCATAAAATTAAATATTGATTGTTTTCCAGGTGGTAGACCTTGCTTTGTTTCTTCTTGCTTTTCTTCTCCCTCTTCTTCTTCTTTTTTTGGTTTGCTTTTAAATTTCATTACAAAATATACTACTAATAAAACAAATACAATAAATACTATACATCCTAATAATATTATTAACATTTGTATTGTTGGATCACTACTCATTATTCTCTCTCCTTTGTATATACATATATTTTATCTTTTTTTAGTTTAAATTTTACTGTCCTTTTTATAATATCGTCTATATTTTCTCCTCCAGTTTCTCTGGTTATTTCAAATCTTTGAGAGTTAGGCATTTTTAATGTACCTATTAAAAAACCAATTAAACCAAATATAAGAACAAATATTATTCCAATAAAGTTTAAACTTAATAAACTAAATATGATGTAAAATATTCCTCCTGCAAGTGCTCCTACTCCAGTATATATTAATGCTTTTGTGGAAAATATAAATAATATTCTTCCTTCTCCTTTTACATTTCTAGGTATATTATATGTGCCCATTTTTTATCTCCTCCCATATATAATACTTCCTATTCTATTATACCAAAAAAAAACCTAAAATGTAAGGCTTTTAGGCAATATTTTTATATTTTATTCATTTGTAATAGTTTTGTAATATATTTTTGCAAAATTTGTCTACGCAAATAGTATTTTTAAATTTTTTGTGACATATAAATTTAATATATGGAAAATAAAAAAGTGTTTTTTGAAAAACACTTTTTTATATATTTTATACGTTTGATAAGAATGAATATAGTACACCTGCAATTGTTGATGCTGCGAATATTAATGCTGCACCTACTATGTATGGCATCATTGTCTTTTTGTATTCTGCTTTTTCTTCTGCTGATCCCATCATATATTTAATACCTAGTACTATAAGTACTATTACAGATACAACAGATCCTACTATTGTTAATATTGTTATCAATTGATTACCTAAACCTGTTATTTTTTCTGTACCATTTACATCTGTTCCTGTTAAATTTGCTGGAGAATCTACTCCTGTTACTGGTGCTGCAAATACTGGCATTGCAACTGATAATAACATCATTACTATTGCTAAAAATGATATTATTTTTGACATTTTTTTCATCCCTTTTTCCTCCTTTTTTATATAAATAAAACATTTTTCGTAACTATTCTATTATATGATAGCATATTTTTTTAGAGTTTTCAATACTTTTGTAAAAATTTTATATTTATTAAAATTCATACATTTTCCCTTTTGTAGTTTATTACATCAATAAATTATAACAATAATATAACCTAATTTATACTATTAATTTTAGTTATTTACTATAATATTATAAAAAATCCCAGCAATTGCTGATGCTGCAAATACAAGTGCTGCTCCTATTACATATGGCATTAATGATTTTTTATATGTAGCTTTTTCTTCTACTGACCCCATCATATATTTTATACCTAATACAATTAATACTATTACTGATAACACACTACCTATTACTGATAATACTGTTATTAATTGGTTAGCAAAAGTTGTTGCACTTGGACTATTAAATTTCTCACCTTTTAAATCATTTACATCAAAACCATAAGAATTTATCATTCCAAAGCTGAATAATATTAAAAATATAAGTATTATTGTAAAAATTATTTTCTTTTTTGAAATATTCACTTTATCCTCTCCTTTTTTTGGTCAATCGTAACTCTTTTTTGGTCAATCGTGACCAGGTCACAATTAACCATTTTTACATTGATTCTGCAATTGATGCAATTATAGCAATTAAGTTTGATACACCAAATATTAGGAATGCTCCTATTACATATGGTTTCATTGTTTGCTTATATTGTGCCTTTTCTTCTAAAGATCCCATCATATATTTTATACCGATTACAATTAATGCAAGTACTGATACTGCACTTCCAACAAATTGTACTACACCAATTAAAATATTTCCTATATCTTTTATACTATCTGCATCTTTTAAATTTCCTATTTTATCTTCATATGCTCCTACATTTATAGAATCTATACTAGATGATGGTCCTGCTGCTATTTTTATTCCTTCTGCAACATATATTTCTTCATTGTTTGCAGCTTTTACCATTGTGTTGTTACTTAAGATTATTATTGCAAATATTAATGTTAAAATTCTTACAATCATTTTAGACAAGTTTATCACCTCTTATTTATATAGCTCATTTTTTCGTCAATTTTTTTATTTTATTTATAGAAAATGATTTTATTTTTATAATATTTTTTTTATGTATTCTATTATATTATAACAAAATATAATTTTTTTTACAATAATAATGTTGATATTATTTTTTTACATTTAATTGCAAAAGTAAATTCCAGATTTGTTTTAAAACTGGAATTTAGTCTTGCATCAAAATTCCGGCAATCTGGAATTTAGTCTTGCACAAAAAAATTTAAGTGCAAAAGTAAATTCCAGCTACTAAATGTGGAATTTACTTTTGCACATATTTTCTGTTATATAATTGTTTTGTTACTTTATCTAATATTAGAAATGGAAAATAATGATGATAGATGAAGATATAAAAATAATTATCAATGATATGTTATGTCATACAAGAGAAATGCTAAAGTTTTTAAAAAGCCTAAAAATAGGAAAATATAATGCTTACTTGGTTGATTTAATTGATTATACATTATGCACAGAGGAGGATATTCAAACAATTGAACATTACATATATGAACTTGAAATAAAGTTGTATGATGCTTTGAATGGTGGTGAATACTTTGAGTAATAAAGGTA